>NZ_JAKEVJ010000074.1:0-19421 GCF_022398425.1 Shewanella sp. Isolate7
TCTTAAATGTAATCACATACCGAAATCTGTTTATTGTTATTAGATAGATTTTATACAAACAGTTGGGTTTACCTCGGTACGGGCACAATTAAAACGAAATCTGTGATCTATGTCAAGCATCAATTTTCAACAGTTTACGTAAACGTAAACTTAAGGTGGTAAAAAAGGGTGGTATTGACCACCCTTTCGCTTTCCAGCGATTAATTACTTAATGCTTGAAATATATTTAGATAGTGCTTCGATATCTTCGCTGGTCAGCTTCTTGGCAACGTCTTGCATCATGCCGTTTAAGTCGTTGTTACGACTTGTATCATGAAACTTATTCAGCTGGATCTTGATATAGTTAGCGTGTTGACCCGCGATGGCTGGGAAGCCAGCTGCTTCTGAGCCTTGACCACTTGGACCGTGACAGGCGATACATGCGGTCACGCCACGTACGGCGTCGCCACCCTTGTATAGCTGCTCGCCTAGCTCAGGCACATCTTTCACTTCGCTCATTGCAAGTTTTTGTGAAGAGAAGTAAGCCGCCAAATCTTCGATATCCTGATCTGATAATGCTGCCGCCATTGGGCTCATCATTGGATCGTTACGGCCTTCTTTGCCACCTGTATGCGCCGCTTGGCGCAGTTCAGTTAGCTGCTTCTTCAGATAAGTTTCTTGTTGACCCGCAAGCTTGGGGTACATGTCGATCATGCTGTTACCATCAACACCGTGACAGGCAGAACAAATGATTGCTTTAGTTTTTCCCGCTTCAGCATCACCTGCTGCTAGAGCCGGAGTTGATAGAGTGGCTAACATTGATAGCGCAATAGCGAACTTTTTCATGGCGTTCCAACTTTTAAGTTAAATTTTTTGTCCTGAGCTTACGAGAGTGACCTGCAAGCGTGATAAAATATGATTTATGTGATCGGGGTAATATTTTACACGAAATTGTGCAAATGTAAGCAAGTCTTCGATATTTAAACTGAAGAAATAACAAATTTTGGGGTGGGTAGTGACTGATTCTCGTATCGATTTTCGACAGGCCAAGTTTTTGATCAGTGCGCCGGATATTGCGCATCTGGATGAGCACTTGCCCGGTGATGTAGGCGTCGAAATTGCCTTTGCCGGTCGTTCTAATGCCGGAAAGTCGAGCGCATTAAACCAATTAACCGAACAGAAGAACCTGGCAAGAACCAGCAAGACACCTGGGCGTACCCAGCTGATCAACGTGTTTGCGCTCGATGAGCACAGACGCTTGGTAGACTTGCCCGGTTATGGTTTCGCGCAGGTGCCCTTGGCCATGAAGAAGAAATGGCAGCAGGCACTGGGGCAATATCTGCAAGAGCGTGCCTGCTTGAGCGGCCTGGTAGTATTGATGGATATTCGCCATCCACTCAAAGATCTCGATATGCAGATGATAGAGTGGGCGGTCGATTGCGATATCCCAGTGCTGGCCTTGCTGACCAAGTGTGACAAGCTGGCGCAGAGCGCCCGCATGAAGACGGTCAACGAGGTGCGTAAGGCGTTGGCGGATTTCGGCGACGGTGTGAAGGTGGAGCCATTTTCTTCCTTGAAGGGCACGGGTAAACCTAAGGTGCTCAGTATTCTCAATGAATGGTGTCATCCAGACTGGCTGATGGAGGCCTTGGCCGACGCCGAGCAAGAGTAGCTCAGGCTAAGTGATGTGTGAATAGAGAGCGCCTCCAGATTGGGGGCGCTTTTTTATGCCTGGTATTTAGGGTCTGTTGACCTTTTCTGTTTGCTTTTGCAGCAGTTTGAAGGTGATTTATACAAGGCAGAGCCAGCGCTGTGTAGTGGTTCTTATCAACCAAAGTTACACAAACTGGCGATAACGCCTTAGAAATGGCCTTCAAACGCTGCCCATGGGGTTCGTCTCAACGCATCCTGCCCATCGTTGTTCGCCATTTACATAGTGCTACTATGCTTCATGACTCTCGCCTTGGGCAAAATGAGTTGAGATTGAACAAAAATTAAACCTGAAAGATCAACAGGCCCTAGCTGATAGGAGAGCGGGCAAAAAAAATGCCGAGGGCTACGCCATCGGCAAAAATACATTAGCTCTTTTGGGGAGAAGCTAAATTTCAACAAGACTCAAGTTCTGTTGGTCATCGACCAACAGTTCTCAGTGGCCATAGGATAGCCCGAATCCCATCTCAATTAAAGCATTTGCTCTAAAATAAATTTCAGACGAAAAAAAGCCCCAGCAAGTAACTTGCTGGGGCGCCATAATTTGGCATTTCACTTAACGTGAAATAAAAAAAGGTCTGAAAGATAGAACATCTTAACCTCTGTACCCTACGCAGAGAATAATACTTCATTGGCCGTATTATGGGAAACTGTTTTTTGTAAAAAACGACAATAATGTGAGCAACGTCTAAAAAAGTGCTCAATAAAGACACAGATTTTGATCTGAAATTTACAAAAAATGCCTTTGAAAGAGCCGTTTAGCTTAAAAGCCCACTTAAGTGAAAAAATATTACTATTTTTGACGATTTTTACGGTGCCAAGGGGGGAAAGAGGGGAAATCCCATGGTAAACAGGCCTGGCAGCATAAAAAATGCCCCGGCAGGGCCGGGGCATCTTCTTCTCTAGGTACTGTTTCCTCGAGGTAATGCTTCGTTGAGCGAATGTTTCCTTGAAACATGGCCTCGTTAGAACATTGTTCCTGTCGAGGCTAGTTCGCTAAGCATCCAGCCTAGTGGGCCTGCTCCCAGTTGTCGCCAATGCCAGCCTCGGCCAGCAGCTCGACATCCAGTGACGCGGCCTGTGCCATTAGTTCGCACACCTTGAGTTTAAGTGAGTCGGCCTTGTTGGCGTCGACCTCAAACACGAGTTCATCGTGCACCTGCATGATCATGGTGATCTCTCCCTGAGTCTCTGTCTCGATCCACTGGGCGATATTGATCATGGCCTTCTTGATGATATCGGCAGCCGTGCCCTGCATGGGGGCGTTGATCGCGGCGCGTTCGGCGGCCTGACGACGCATGGCGTTTCTATCTTTGATAGCCGGCAGGTAGAGTCTACGACCATAGAGGGTCGATACATAGCCCTGTTCGGCCGCAGCCGCGCGGGTATCTTCCATATACTTGAGCACGCCCGGATAGCGTTTGAAGTAGATGTCGATATATTGCTGGGCCTCGTGGCGTGGAATATCGAGCTGGCGCGCCAGGCCGAAGGCCGACATGCCATAGATGAGACCGAAGTTGACTGCCTTGGCGCGGCGGCGTTGCTCGCTGGTGACCTCGCTAAAATCGACGTCGAACACTTCGGCGGCGGTGGCCCTGTGAATATCCTTGCCCTGGGCAAAGGCGCTCAGCAGTCCCTTGTCCTGTGACAGATGCGCCATGATCCTCAGTTCTATCTGCGAATAGTCGGCCGCGAGGATCTTGCGTCCCTCGGGTGCCACGAAGGCGTGGCGAATACGGCGACCCTCTTCGGTACGAATGGGGATATTCTGCAGGTTAGGTTCACTTGATGACAGGCGACCCGTGGCGGCAATCGCCTGATGATAGCTGGTGTGCACGCGGCCAGTCTTGCCATCGACCATGAGCGGCAACTTGTCGGTATAGGTGCTCTTGAGTTTCGACAGACTCCTGTGTTCCAGGATGATCTTGGGCAGTGGATAATCCAGTGCCAACTCGACCAGTACCTCTTCCGCGGTGGACGGCGCGCCTTTAGGGGTCTTCTTCAATACCGGGTAGCCAAGCTTCTCGAAGAAGAGCGCCTGCAGCTGTTTGGTCGACCCCAGGTTAAAGGGCTCGCCGGCGATCTCGTAGGCCTTCTGTTCCAACTCGTCTATCTTGCGAGCCAGTTCGTCGCTCTGCTGACCCAGCAACATGCTGTCGATCAACACCCCTTGACGCTCAATCTGAGACAGGATGGTGACCAGAGGCAGCTCAATGTCGGTAAAGACGCTGGCCAGCTCGCTGGCTTTTTCCAGCCTCGGCCAGAGGTGTTGATGTAACCTAAGTGTGATATCGGCGTCTTCGGCCGCGTAAGGCGCCGCCGTTTCTAGCGGGATCTGGTTGAAGGTTAACTGCTTCACGCCCTTGCCGGCGATCTCTTCGAAGCTGATATTCTTGTGGCCCAGGTATTTCAGTGCCAGGTCGTCCATGTTGTGCTTAGAGGCGACCGAATTAAAGACATAGGACTCGAGCATGGTATCGAAGGCCACTCCCTTGAGGGTGATGCCGACATTGGCCAGTATGCTCATGTCATATTTAAGGTTTTGCCCCACCTTGAGAAGCTTGGCGTCTTCCAGGAGTGGCTTGAGTTTGGCGAGTACCTGCTCGCCGTCGAGCTGCTCTGGTGCACCGGCATAATCGTGGGCCAGCGGTAGGTAGGCGGCCTTGCCCGGTTCGATGGCAAAAGATAGGCCGACTAGCTTGGCCTCCATGTAATTGAGGCTGGTGGTTTCCGTATCTAAGGCAAACAGCGGTGCGGCTGCCAGGGCGTTGAGCCACTCGTCGAAGGCTTCCCAAGTCAGAATGGTATCGTACTGGGCATCGATCGCCTGGGGCGCAGGCGCTTCTTCGGCTTCTTCTTGGCTGTCGCTGCCAGACTTATTGTCTAACACCTCGGCCAGCCAGCGTTTAAATTCCATCTCGCCGTAGCATTTGATTAGCTCGTCGCGATCCGCGTCTTGAATATTGAGCTGGTGCCAGTCTTGCTCCAGCTCGACGTCACACTTGATGGTTGCCAACTCATAGGAGAGCTTAAGCATGTCACCATGTTCGGCGAGTTTGGCCGGCATCGTCTTGGCGCCTCTGAAGCCGAGCTCTGGCATCTTGTTTGGATTGGCAAGGATTGCGTCGACGCCGCCCACACCTTGTAGCATCGCCAGCGCCGTCTTCTCACCGACGCCGGGTAGGCCGGGAATGTTATCCGCCTTATCGCCTTGCAGGGCCAGGAGATCGATGATCAGCTCTGGGCCGACACCAAATTTCTCGCTCACTTCATCAGGGCCGAGGATGGTGTTGGTCATGGTGTTGATCAGGGTGATCTTGTCATCGACCAGCTGCGCCATATCTTTATCGCCGGTACTGATCAGCACGGCACGACCTTCCTGACTGGCCTGCCTGGCGATGGTGCCTATGACATCGTCGGCTTCGACGCCGGGGATACAGACCAAAGGAAGCCCCAGGGCGCGAATGATGCGGTGTAGCGGCTCAATTTGCATCCTGAGATCGTCTGGCATCGGCGGTCTGTGGGCCTTATATTCGGCATACATCTCATTGCGGAAGGTTTTCCCCTTGGCATCGAACACCACCGCCATCTGTGTAGGCTTATATTGGTTGAGCAGGCTGCGTAGCATGTTGATCACGCCATAAACGGCACCCGTGGCCTCACCCTTGGAGTTGGTCAGATGGGGGGGCGCATAGTAGGCGCGGTAAAGATAGGAAGAACCATCCACAAGAATGAGTGGGTTTTTTGCGATATTAGGCATAATTTTATCTATTTTTTCGGTATGCGATGATGGCGCTAGCATGCCATATTAGGGCGATTTCGGCCACGGCAAATTACTCAGCAGCCTGTGGATAAGTCTGTGAGCTAAAAAAGTTTCAGCGAGTAGGTATCACGACGACGAACACAAGCGGGTGATGTAACTTGTTGATTTACTTTTATATTGTATTTTTGTGTGAACTAGGTATTACTTCCGAGTAAAAATTCCTAATTTGTGGATTTATTATTTTGTCATCCATATTAATGCTCTGACTTGGCGAAATTGTTCGGCCTTGTTAGAGTCGATGAACTAACTTAGCATGAAAAATAATCAGATCAACCCTTTTGTTATTTAGTTGTTAAAACCATTCGGTCTATTAAAGGAGTTTTTAATGAAAAAATTTGCTGTTTTATTAAGCGGCGCGGGAGTGTTCGATGGCAGCGAACTTCATGAGGCGGTATTGACTCTGCTGTCGCTGACCCAGGCCGGAGTGAGTTACCAATGTTTTGCACCTAACATCGAGCAGATGCATGTGGTGAATCATCTCACCGGTGAGGTGGCCGTGGGTGAGCATCGCAACGTGCTGGTGGAATCGGCGCGCATCGCCCGTGGCGACATTAAGGCAACGGACGAGCTAGATGTTCAGGCATTCGATGGCCTGGTGATCCCCGGTGGGTTTGGCGCCGCGAAGAACCTGTGTAACTTTGCCGTGGTCGGTAGCGAGTGCGAGGTGGCGCCCAGCGTACAGGCTTTCATCGCTGAATTTGTCGAGGCGAACAAGCCCGTCGGCTTCATCTGTATCTCGCCTGTGATGATCCCTAAGCTCTATGGCGAGAAGGCCAAAGGCACCATAGGCCACGACAGCGAGACGGCTCATGCATTTAATCTGATGGGCGGTGAGCATGTGGACGCCAATGTCGAACAGATAGTTGTCGATGAGGGGCGCAAACTGGTGAGTACACCGGCCTATATGTTGGCCGAGAATATCGCTCAGGCCCATATCGGCATAGATAAGCTGGTGAAGAAGGTGATTGAGCTGGCGTGATCTGAGTTAAGCGCTTGAGGGCCCGCATGTTGCCGGGCCCTTTTTGATCTCAGCTTTGCATCAAGTCAGTCGGCGACTGTCGATAAAACCTTGGGCCAGGCCTACCATCAAGCCGCCGATATGGGCGCCGTTCGCGATGGAGAGACCGAACATATCGGTAAAGCCGAATACCAGCCAGATCAACATAAAGCCTATATAGGCAGGGGGCAGGCCGATGCCTTTCTCGGGACGTTTGACCCCCATGATCCAGGTGTAGCCCACCACGGCATAGACCACGCCCGAGAGGCCACCGAAGTTGGGCCCGCCGATGGCATATTGCAGCACATTCGGTAGAGTGCCGGCGATCAACAGCAGGGTCGCCAGCGGTGTGACACCCAGCTTGTTCTCTATCTTGCCCCCTAAGTACCACCACCAGAGCAGGTTGAAGATGATGTGCATGGCGGAGAAGTGCATTAGGCTCGGCGTAAATACTCGCCATATCTGAGTGGTATCACTACCTGGCACGGCGCCGAAGAAGGAGAGCGCCTCGAAGATGGGGTTGGCAAAGCCGAAGATAAAGCCGAGATAGATTAGCGTGCAGCTCAGCATGACGCTCAGGGTCAAGGGGCCGGCGCCCGACAGGAACTGAGTGGCCAGCTGTAGGCCGGGGGCACCGTAATCTAGCTTGGTGCCCGTGCTGCCGTTCTCCCAGGATGCCTGAAGGTACTTGTCGTCATAGGGATTAAGAACAAAGTGCTCATATTCCTGGCGCGCCTTGGCATAGTCTTGCTCTCGGGTGACATAGAGAGTGACCCCAAGCTCGGCATGTTGCAGCCGGCAATCTATGCCCTGGCCCTTGAGGTAATCGATCAGCGCCTGGGCGGCGCGCTCATTGGGGAGACGACCAAGTTCCAACATATTCACCTCGGGTGATTAATGGGCTTCGCGCCAGGCCTGAAAGCCACCGTCCAGGCTATAGACATCATCGAAACCCTGCTCATGCAGGTATTGTGCGGCGTTCTGGCTGCTGATGCCGTGGTAGCAGACCACTACCAGTGGGCTGTCCATATTGGCCTCGGCGATGTAGCGTGCCAGGTTTTCGTTGTTGAGGTTGGTGGAGCCGGGGATCTGCCCCGTCTCGAAGCTGGCGCCGTCGCGGATATCGACCACCTGTAATTCGGCATTGTCTTCCAGCATATGGATGAGTTGATTGACACTCAGGTGTTGAAAAGCAGACATAGTCAACCTGTAAAGCAAAAGAGGGATAGGATAAGTGTGCAACATGGGGCCGTGAGAGTACAGCCCCGGTTGCGGGTGGTTCGGGGGATTAATCCCAGCTGAGGATCACCTTGCCCGACTGGCCCGAGCGCATGGCGTCGAAACCTGCTTGGAAATCATCGACTTTGTAGTGATGTGTGATGATAGGGGAGATATCCAGCCCAGATTGGATCAGGCTGGCCATCTTGTACCAGGTCTCAAACATCTCACGGCCGTAGATCCCTTTGATGATGAGGCCCTTGAAGATCACCTTGCTCCAGTCGATAGCCATGTCACCGCCGGGAATACCCAGCATGGCGATCTTGCCGCCGTGGTTCATGGTATCCAGCATAGAGTGGAAGGCGGCCGGTACGCCGGACATCTCCAGACCCACATCGAAGCCTTCGGTCATGCCCAGTTCCTGCATCACATCTTCCAGCTTCTCTTTGGCCACATTGACGGCGCGGGTGGCGCCCATCTTCTTGGCCAGTTCGAGGCGGTACTCGTTTACATCTGTGATCACCACATGGCGTGCGCCAACATGACGACAGACGGCTGCTGCCATGATGCCGATAGGGCCTGCGCCTGTGATCAGTACATCTTCGCCCACGAGATCGAACGACAGCGCCGTGTGTACCGCATTGCCGAAAGGATCGAAGATTGAGGCCAGATCGTCAGAGATATCGTCGGGGATCTTAAAGGCGTTGAAGGCCGGGATCACCAGATACTCGGCAAATGCGCCTTCGCGGTTAACGCCTACGCCCGAGGTGTTGCGGCACAGGTGAGTACGGCCCGCGCGGCAGTTGCGGCAGTGACCACAGGTGATGTGGCCTTCGCCCGATACGCGATCGCCAATCTGGAAGCCACGGACTTCCTGGCCAATCTCGACCACTTCGCCCACGTATTCGTGGCCGACCACCATAGGGACGGGGATCGTGTTTTGCGACCATTCGTCCCAGTTGTAGATATGTACGTCGGTGCCACAGATGGCGGTCTTACGAATTTTGATCAGCAGATCGTTGTGGCCAACTTCAGGTTTTGGTGCATCAACCATCCAGATGCCTTCTTCAGGCTTGAGTTTGCTAAGGGCTTTCATCGATAGACTCCTAGATAATTCCCATCTCTTTAGCGATGCGGGTGAAGGCATCGATGGCGCGATCGAGCTGCTCGCGGGTGTGGGCGGCAGACATCTGGGTACGAATACGGGCCTGGCCCTTAGGTACCACAGGGAAGGAGAAGCCGATCACATAGATGTTCTCTTCCAGCAGACGGTTAGCGAAGTCGCTGGCCAGCTTGGCATCGCCAATCATCACAGGGATGATGGCGTGGTCGGCGCCGCCCAGAGTAAAGCCTGCTTCTGTCATCTTCTCGCGGAAGTAACGGCTGTTTTCCCATACGGCTTCACGCAGCGCCTGGCCAGACTTGAGCATCTCCAGCACATGAATCGAGGCGGTGACGATAGAAGGTGCCAGTGAGTTAGAGAAGAGGTAAGGACGTGAGCGTTGACGCAGCCAGTCGATCACCTCTTTCTTGGCGGAGGTAAATCCGCCCGATGCGCCGCCAAGGGCCTTGCCCAGGGTACCTGTGATGATGTCGACTCTGTCCATCACGTCGCAATATTCGTGGGTGCCGCGGCCGTTTTGACCGATGAAACCTACGGCGTGCGAGTCGTCCACCATGACCAGGGCGCCATATTTATCAGCCAGATCGCAAACGCCCTTAAGGTTGGCGATGACGCCGTCCATTGAGAATACGCCGTCGGTGGCGATCAGAATGTGGCGCGCACCGGCTGCCTTTGCCGCCTGCAGCTGTGCTTCCAGATCGGCCATGTCGTTGTTGGCATAGCGGAAACGCTTGGCCTTACACAGACGCACACCGTCGATGATAGAGGCGTGGTTCAGGGCATCTGAGACGATGGCGTCTTCGGCGCCGAGTAGGGTCTCGAATAGGCCGGCATTAGCGTCGAAGCAAGAAGAGTAAAGGATGGTGTCTTCCATGCCGAGGAATTCGCTCAGGCTGGCTTCGAGTTGCTTATGAATATCTTGGGTACCACAGATGAAGCGCACAGACGCCATGCCGAAGCCGTGATCGCTCAGGCCTTGCTGGGCGGCGGCGATCAGTTCGGGGTGATTGGCCAGGCCAAGGTAGTTGTTGGCGCAGAAGTTCATCACTTCGTGGCCGTTGACTTGGATTTCAGTCTTCTGAGGAGAGGCAATAACGCGCTCGCTCTTGTATAAGCCTTCCGCTTTCACTTCAGCCAGCTGCTGATTGATTTGATCGTAGAATGAGGTCGTTGCCACCTGTAGTCTCCTTCTTTCTGTCTCGTTTTATTTTTGTATGCTTTGCTCGGCTCTGCACGCTTGGCAGATAGACTCGAGGAAAGGCGATAAGTTAGGAACCATGTTTAACGCATAAGTCAGGCTTGTCATAGCCAGGTATCGCCCCGTCGATGAATGATTAAGTCTAGTTCAGTTTCGACCATCTATTGTTGCCGACAAGCCTGTCGGAAAAGGGGACGCCTGGGATATGGATCGCGCTAGGCTGGCCGAATTCTAACCTTAAACCCGGCCGGCGCCACATTTTTTTTTGCGCTATTAACTAAGTTAGTGCATGTGCAACTTTCGCATAACAAAAAATAATGCGAAATATCACAACTGGCGGTATCTGATGGCTGTAGAGGCTGGCGCGCAGCCAATGCTCGCCTAGTCTTCCTCTTGTTCAGCCTTAGCCAGGGCCTGGTAGTGTTGCTCCAGCCTGATGAAGGTGGGTTTGGCGGAATCGCTGGCGTAAGCCTTGAAGATCATCAATACCCTTAGCAGACCCTCGTAGAGCGAGGTCTTAGTGATCTGGGTGGCTTCCGAGTGGGTGAGCTGGTTGCTGATCCAGAAACAGGCCACCATACGGATGGTGTCGGCCAAAGGGGTGATCTCGGCATCTTCCAACACCACTACGCCATCTTGTTTCAACTGGCTAAGAATGCTGGTGGCCTTCTTGAGTACCTGTTCATGGGTGACCGTATAGCGTTTGTTGAGCTCTTCGTCGCGGCTGAGGATGATCACCAGGTTGGCGTACATGAAACGGAACTGCCACAGGGTGTAGAAGAGGGCATCGAAGTAGCCGATCAAGAGGTCGACATCCACCTTCTTGCCTTCATAGGGCTGAAAGCCTGTCTCTAGGTGCTGCTCATAGAGGCTGAAGATGGAGCGAATAATGTCTTCTTTATTGCGGAAATGGTAGTAGAGGTTGCCCGGGCTGATCCCCAGATGCGCGGCAATATGGTTGGTGGTGATGCTGCGCTCACCATGTTCGTTAAACAGGGCCAGGGCGGCATGGACGATTTTATCGCGGGTTTTCATCTTGATCCTAAGTCAGGTCGGTTATCTACCAGCGCACTCAAGCGAATAGGCGGACTGGATAATTGGCTACATTCGAGTAAAGGCTCCAGTTGCAACTTATCAGCCAGCGGGTAAAAGTCAATCTATGGCTACTCAGACCAGTTAAGATTAACACCCTGTTTTTCACTCCTTTTATCAATTTGACTAACGCTGTATCGGGTTATTGGCGTTTGCCGCCCGTCGGCGTCAGGCATATGTTACTATTAAGCCCTATGAGTAAATTGCCCCTGTCTAAGTGCCGAGCCCTATGAATCGTACCCTCTATTCAATCTTGCTGTATCTGCTAAGCCCCCTGCTCATTCTTTATTTGGTGATTAGGGCGGTTAAGAGCCCGGATTACCGTGGTCGCTGGGGCGAGCGTTTCGGTTTGGCCAAGCTTTCGAAGGCAGATCTGCTGATTCATTCGGTCTCCATGGGGGAAACCTTGGCGGCGATTCCGCTCATTAAGCAGATACAGGCCGTCAACCCAGATCTTAAACTCACTATCACCACGACCAGCCCGACTGGTTCGGCCGAGGTGCTCAAGGCCTTCGGCGAGTCGGTGCAGCACTGTTACCTGCCCTTCGATCTGCCCCTGTGTGTGGTGCGCTTTCTGGGCCAGCTGCAACCCAAACAAATTATCATCATGGAGACTGAGCTGTGGCCTAATCTTATCCATCAGGCCAAGCGCCGAGGGATCAAGCTGATGTTGGCTAATGCTCGCTTGTCGGAGAAGTCGGCGAATCAGTATCACGCTAGGCCCAAGCTGTCGCTTCCCATGCTGCGTTCTCTGGATCTAATCGCCGCCCAGTCGCCCCAGGCGGCGCAGCGTTTCATCGCCCTTGGGGTCGATGCCGAGCGGGTAAAGGTCACAGGCAGTCTTAAGTTCGACCTCACCATAGCGCCAGACTTGCTCGAGCAGGCCAAGGGGCTACGTCAGCAGTGGCAACGTATGGAGACCCCTGTCTGGGTCGCGGGCAGTGTGCACCCAGGCGAGTTCGACATCATGCTTGCCGCGCATAAGAGTCTGTTGATGCGGTTTCCTCACGCGCTAATGGTCTTGGTGCCCCGGCATCCGGAGCAGTTTGATGCGGCGGCAAGCCGGGTCAAGGCTGCGGGGCTGGTGCTGGCGCGACGTAGTCGTCAAGAGGTGGTAGATGAGCAGACTCAGGTGCTACTCGGCGACACCATGGGCGAGTTGTTGAGCTTCTATGGCGCGGCGGATCAGGCCTTCGTCGGTGGTACCCTGATCGAGAATGGCGGTCATAATCCGCTGGAGCCGGCGGCCATAGGTCTGCCTGTCTATGTGGGGCCTCACCATTGGGACTTTGCCGAGATCACAGGGCTGCTCAAGGAGGCGGGCTCATTGACGCTGGTGCAGAATGGCGATGAGCTGGCTCAGGCCTTGGTGCATAAGTTTGATGATAAGGCGGCCTATCTGAGTGCCAGAGAGGCAGGGCTCGAGGTGGTCGAGGCCAACAAGGGGGCGTTGGCGGCCCAGTTTGCCCTGGCGAGTGAGCTGCTTAAGGCCTAATCTAAGCCCCGTCGCGCATTGAAGCGCAGGGGCTAGGTTATGCCTTTGCATAACCCGCTAACAGCTGCTGCCAATTTTCCTGGGTAAAGTGTAGTTGGGGTGCCTTGCCCTTTTCCTTGTTGAAGGAGCGTAGCAGGCGGTCTAGGTTGGCCTGTTGCCACCTGCTGTCTGGCTGCTTGAGGGCGCCGCGATCGAAGTCGATCAGGGTAAAGTTGTCATCGGCGAGCAGTATGTTCTTGGCATTGAGATCCGCGTGGTAGACGCCGCGGTGATGAAACTTGGCGATACATGCACCGAGCGCCTGCCAAAGCTCCGCAGACATAGGTGACTGCTCTAGTCTGGCCACAAGATCGCGCGCACCCGGTATCCGCTTGATGATGATATCGCCGCGGTAATAGGGACCGCTGCGCTGGATCTGCGCCGCCACCGGCTCAGGTACGGCAAACCCTTCTTCAAACAGCTGCTCCAGCAGAGTGAATTCCGCGATTGCCCGGCAGCGCTTTAGCCCAGTATAGAGATACGCATCGCGGCTGAATTTCTCCATCATGCCACCACGATAGTAGTGCCTGAGTACCCACTCCTCCTCGGGCGCCTGGCTCAATGGATGAGGATTGACAAACCAGGTGGTGTAACGCCCCGTCGAAGAGCCTGTGATGGCGCCTAGCTCTTGCCAGTAATCGAAGGTAAACCAATCAGGGGTGATCGCCTTGAGCGAAGGCTGGTTAAAGACGATACAACCGGCATCGGTAGGTTTTATTTGCATAGATTTACTGGCTCAACGGGCTTGGGTGGTCGCTATGGGGAATTGTACCCGATATTGGCGCCCTGTCAGCCCTCTTTCAGCAGTTGTTGCAGTACCTGGCTAAGATTCACTTGCCAAGGCTTGGCGGGCAGAATGGTTTGTGATTGGCTGCAATCCAGCGCGCTGTAGGGAGGGCGAGGTGCTGGTGCGCCATAGTCTTGGGTGCTGGTGGGGCTAATCTTAGTCGCTTGAGCTATCAGGCCCAGGTTGTAGGCCTGCAGGCCTGTCTCGCGGGCAAATTCATACCAGTTGGTGACCCCGAGATCGCTCCAATGATAGATGGGATCGAGATGAGAGAGTTCAGTGAGTTGCCAAATAAACTCACTCAGGGCGATTGCCGAGGTTGGTGTGCCCCACTGATCGTCGATGATCTTAACGGGCTTGCCCTGAGCCATCAGCTTCAGCATGGTTTTGACGAAGTTCTGCCCGTAGGCTGAGTAGAGCCAGGCGGTGCGCACTATGCAGGCATAGCCTTTCCCCTGCTCTTGAGCTTGACTCGAAGCATTGCTTAGCACCGCCAGCTCGCCGCGCCACTTGGACTTGCCATAAAGGTTCAGGGGCTGGGGCGTATCATCTGGCCGATAGGGTCTGTTTTGCCGACCATCGAACACATAGTCGCTGGAGAGGTGGATGAGCCTAACCCCATGCTCGGCGCAGCAGTCGGCTAACGCCTTCACCGCCAGGTGATTGAGGGCAAACGCCGCCTGGCTGTCTGTCTCGGCGGCATCGACCTGGGTATAGCCGCTGGCATTGATGACTTGCTCATAGCTTTCTTGCTGTAAAACCTGCGCGATCCTCTGGCGGTTTCTGATATCCAGAGCTTCGCGGCCCAGGTAGTCCACCCGGTAGTCGTTAGGCTGAGTCGCCTTGAGTGCCTGGGCAACCTGCCCCAGGCGACCGATCACCAATATTTTTCTCATCGTGCCTGGCCCATTAAGACTGCCTCACCACCCGATGGCACCAATCCAGATGCATCAGATACCAGTTCACGGTTTTCTCAAGGCCGCTGGCGAAGCTTTCACTTGGCTGCCAGCCCAATTTATCGCTGAGCTTACTGGCATCAATGGCGTAACGGGTATCGTGCCCCGGCCTGTCCTGAACGAAACTGATCAGTTGCTTGAAGTCGCTGATGTTGCCTGGTTTCTTATCGACCTTTTGATTCAACAGGTCGCAGATGAGGCTGACCACATCCAGATTGGTCATCTCATTCATGCCGCCTATGTTGTAGCTTTCACCTAACTCGCCCTTGTCAGCCACCTGGCATAGGGCCTCGGCATGATCCTCTACAAATAACCAGTCGCGGACCTGCTTACCATCGCCGTAGAGGGGGATAGGTTTTCCCTGCAGGACGTTGAGCAGTGTCACGGGGATCAGCTTCTCTGGATATTGGTAGGGGCCATAGTTGTTGGAGCAGTTTGATAGCACAACCGGCAGGCCGTAGGTGCGATGCCAGGCCCGTACCAGGTGATCAGCCGCGGCCTTGCTGGCGGAGTAGGGGGAGCTAGGCGCGTAGGGGGACTGCTCGCTAAAAAATTGGGCTTTACCGGATTTGTCTGGGGCGCCTAGATCGCCAAACACCTCGTCGGTGGAGACATGATGCAGACGAAAGCGTGCTGCAACGTCCTCCGGCAGGCTGCGAAAATATTGCAGACACTGCTGCAACAGCTCGAAGGTGCCGACGATATTGGTGTCGATAAAGGCTCTGGGGCCTTCGATAGAGCGATCCACATGGGTCTCTGCCGCCAGGTGGATAACCAGATCTATCTCATGTTGCCTCAGTGCCGCGCCCAGGGTATCACCATCATTGATATCGGCCTGGATGAAATGATAGTTGGGATCTTGCTCGACGGCCGTTAGCGATAGCAGGTTGCCGGCATAGGTGAGCTTGTCATAATTGACGACGCGGCAGTCACCTTGTTTGATGAGGTGACGGATAAGGGCCGAGCCGATGAAGCCCGCGCCGCCGGTGATTAAGATATTGTGCCCGGCCAGCGGGTGAGAGTGCAATTTACTCATAGTAACTGGCCCCGGCGAAACGGCCCGCGGCGGCATCCTTGGGCGAGAGTATAGGCATTACTCCTGTTTGCACTGGCCAGGATATGGCTAGCGTTTCATCGTCCCATCTGATGCCATGTTCATCATTGGGGGCGTAATAGTCGGTGCACTTGTAGAGGCAGTGAGCCTCGGGTGAGATGACATAGAAGCCGTGGGCGAATCCTGGCGGAACCCAGAGCTGGTACTTGTTATCGGCAGAGAGTCTATGCCCCGTCCACTGGCCGAAACTTGGGCTGCTGCGACGCAGGTCGATACACACATCGAAGATCTCGCCGCTGACCACGCGGATAAGCTTGCCTTGGGGCTGGCTGAGTTGATAGTGCAGCCCCCTAAGCGTGCCCTGTAGTGAATGGCTCTGATTTTCCTGCACGAAATCGAGATCAACCAGATGCTCCTTAAACCATCGCTCGCGAAAGGTTTCGAAAAAACAGCCGCGCTCATCGCCGAACACCTGAGGCTCGAGCAGCTTAACGTCTGAAATGTTGGTGTCGTGGATCTTCATAGTGTCATCCGGCCGGTTAACAGGGCCACGGGTTCTAAAGAAAGTTGGTCCCTATGGCGGCCTAACCATGGAACCTAGGGACATTCTACATTAAACTCGTTGCGGATCCTTACACCCTTACTATTTCTCAGCGGCCCCAATATGAGCTTGAATTTGCAGACTGCCCACTCTTTGTGTCTCTTACGTTTATCTGCCATCGGTGACGTGTGTCATGCGGTGGCCATGGTGCAGGCGATTCAGCGTCAGTATCCCGATCTTAAGATCACCTGGGTGATCGGCAAGGTGGAATATCAGTTGCTTAAGCATCTGCCGGGTATCGAGTTTGTGATCTTCGATAAGTCTCAGGGCTGGCGCAGTTACTTTAACCTACGCAAGGCGTTTAAGGGACGTAGATTCGATGTGCTGCTACACATGCAGGTGGCGCTGAGGGCAACCATCGCATCCTTGGCCATCTCGGCCAAGGTGCGCTTAGGGTTCGATCGTGCCAGGGCCAAGGAGGGGCAGTGGCTGGTGACCAATCATAGGGTCGAGCCGCTGGCGACTCCCCATGTGCTCGAGGGCTTCATGGGCTTTGCCAAGGCTGTGGGCGTCACGGATCTTGCGCCTAAGTGGAATATTCCTGTGCCCGTTGCCGATACCGAGTTTGCGCGCGAGCTTATCCCCGATGGAGACAAAACATTGATTATCTGCGCCGCCGCCAGTAAGGCCGAGCGCAACTGGCTGCCCGAGCGTTATGCCAAGGTGGCCGACCATGCGTTGGAGAAAGGTTATCGTGTGCTGCTCTGCGGTGGTCCGGTCTCTATGGAGCGTGAGCTTGCCGAAACCATAGTTACACATGGCGATGCCCGTATCGAGAATCAGGTGGGCAAGACCTCATTGACACAACTCTTGGCGCTGCTGAAACAGGCGAGCATAGTCCTGGCGCCAGACACTGGGCCGGCCCATATGGCGGTGACTCAGGGTACGCCCGTGATAGGCCTCTACGCCCACTCCAATCCTGGGCGCACCGGGCCCTACACTTGTTTAGAGAGTGTGGTCAGCGTCTATGATGAGGCGATTGCCGAGCAGTTTGATACTCAGGTTGCTTGGGGAACTCGCGCTAAAGGTGAGCATCTAATGGAAAAAATCACAGTCGATGCCGTGACGGCAAAGTTAGATTCTTTATTAATGCTCCAGCAAACTCATTCATAATTGTGCTAAAGTGAGTAGGCTAATGTAGATTAATTCTCAACATGATTTAGGTGAAAAAGTCGAGCAGAGATTCGTAGCTTTTTTGCTAATTCAGGAATAAAGAAGCGGCCGTAACTTACGTTTACAACCGATTATGGAGTCTCTGTAGGATCGGTCGAGTAGCTAAACGGTCGGTATTATCTTTTGAGCTCGCCCTTTTTGATGAGTTGCTTTTAAATGGTTCGATTTGAGTTCAAAAAACACTCATGGCCTTACCCAGGGTGAGATTGTGAACAAATTTTAGCCAATCAAATGAGATAAAGCTTTTCAATTTGATGACGTTGTGATCATATACCCTCTTTTGCAGAGATCCTATCATGAGCCTTCTTTCCCTTACCAAGCACTTCGAATATATTGAAGACCATCGACAGGCAACTAAAGTGACCTATCCCTTGTTTGATGTACTGTTTTGGCGTTGTTGCCTAAATCAAATTGAACTATTTTGCTCATCTGCGATCTGATCGTGAAAGCTTACAATCAGGTCACATCATGGGCACAATCATGGGCACAGCCAAGGGCAAAATCACCAACTGGAAGCAATACAATCAAGCCTTAACTCAAAGAGGTTCGTTAACCTTTTGGATGGACGATGCTGCTATCAAGTACTGGTACAATCAACACCCTTCTGGGCGCAGAGGTCGAAGCAATGTGACTCTGCCATCAGCTCTGCGCTCATGATAACGGGCGTGTTTAAGTTACCTCTGCGTGCCTTGTAAGGCTTCATCAACTCGATATTTCGGCTGATGGATGTTGACCTTAAGTCGCCCGACTATAGCTGTATCAGCAAGCGAGCTAAGACGGTTGAGGTCAACTACCGCCTACGCTCTAAGGGACCTGCCAGACATATTGTGATTGATGCGACAGGGCTGAAGGTCTTCGGTGAAAGAGAATGGAAAATCCGTAAGCATGGTAAGGAGAAACGGCGTACATGGCGCAAGGTGCACTTGGCTGTAGATGCCGATACTCACGAGATAGTGAGTGCGGTCGCATCGCTGGATAACGTGCATGACTGTGAAGCACTCCCTACGCTCATTAACCCACTTCGTCGCAAGATAATGCAAGTCTCTGCCGATGGAGCCTATGATACAAAGCATTGCTACGCAGTGCTTCAGCGAAAAGGCATTACAGCCACCATACCGCCAAGAAAGAATGCAGGATATTGGCGTGGTGAGCATCCACGAAACAAGGCCGTAGATGCGCTTAAAACGGGTCAGTTAACATCGTGGAAGCATGATTGTGGCTATCATGAGCGGTCGCTGTCAGAAACAGCTATGTATCGCTATAAGCAACTCATCAACGGCAAACTGAGTCTTCGTGATTACAACGCTCAAGTCGCTGAAATCATGGCAGGAGTTGCAGCGTTGAACAAAATAAGCAGGCTAGGGAAGATGCGAATAAGTCCCTGATGTGAGATCATAGCTACATAGTAAATCACAGCCATTACCGTCCATGAGCCAACAGTTAACTTTTGCCGATAGTGAGTTTTCCAGCAAGCGCCGCCAGACCCGTAAAGAGATTTTCTTATCTCGGATGGACAACCTGTTACCATGGACTCAACTGCTGGAAGTGATTGAGCCCTTTTATCCAAAAGCGGGCAATGGTCGTCGTCCCTATCCACTGGAAACGATGTTCCGCATTCACTGTATGCAGCAATGGTACAGTCTGAGTGATGAGGCGATGGAAGATGCGCTTTACGATAAAGAGATTTTCTTATCTCGGATGGACAACCTGTTACCATGGACTCAACTGCTGGAAGTGATTGAGCCCTTTTATCCAAAAGCGGGCAATGGTCGTCGTCCCTATCCACTGGAAACGATGTTCCGCATTCACTGTATGCAGCAATGGTACAGTCTGAGTGATGAGGCGATGGAAGATGCGCTTTACGAGATTGCTTCGATGCGTCAGTTTGCACAACTGTCACTGGATAAAGCCATTCCTGACCGCACYACCATYATGAATTTCMGGCACTTGCTGGAAAAACACAAACTCACTCGTAAGTTATTCCAAACGGTCAATCAATGGCTGTCGGATTGCGGTGTGATGATGACGCAAGGAACATTGGTAGATGCCACGATTATTCAAGCACCCAGCTCCACTAAAAATAAAAAGAATGAACGTGACCCGGACATGCATCAGACTAAAAAAGGCAATGAATGGCACTTCGGTATGAAAGCTCACATTGGCGTGGATGCAAAGA
>NZ_JAKEVJ010000075.1:0-18484 GCF_022398425.1 Shewanella sp. Isolate7
AGTACTTGATTGAAGTGAGGTCATAAATTGCTCCTGCATTTATGACATAGAGTACATCCGTGTACTAAAACTCAAATTGACTCTTAGCTAAGAGTACAGCTTTCCGAATTTACAATTTTGTCTGGAAACCATAGCATTGTGGTCCCACCTGATCCCATCCCGAACTCAGAAGTGAAACGCAATCGCGCCGATGGTAGTGTGGGGTCTCCCCATGTGAGAGTAGGTCATTTCCAGGCGCCTAATAAAGCAAAAAGCCCTAGTCTAAAACGCTAGGGCTTTTTGCTGTCTACGCTCGCCTAAATTGCTCCTGGCAATTTATGGCACTTCCTACATCCATGTAGGTCGCGCGAAAGCATCTACTTCACCTGCAGTCCAAAGCTGCTTACGCAGTGTGGGCCCCTCAGCTTGCAGCATAGCTGCTGCGCGCTACAGCCATCCATCAAGCTTAGCTTGATAAGCGGATGTCTTACGCCCCCATGTGAGATGAGTGTTGTAGCAGTATCTGATTTTTCATGGAAGCTGGCTATGACAGGCGTTTATTCACTTATGTAGGCATGAATGCCTACTCCCGACGTCGGTCGATAAATGCTCCTTCAATATCGACACTTCCGCCATCAATGGCGGTTGCCCACCGCTGAGCGGGCTCCCCAGCTCGCAGCCTAGCTGCTACGCGCTAAAGTCATCCTTCAAGCTTCGCTTGATAAGCGGATACCTGTAGCCCCCATGTGAGGCGAGTGTTGTAGCAGTATCTAATTTTTCCTCGAAGCTGGTCATGACAGGGGCCTAATAAGACACTATATGCAGCCCAAATCTGTGGCTGTTAATCATTCCATTCATAAACTGCATTATCGCTACAGACTCACTAATTCGTCATTTAGCTGCTTCGCGCTACAGCCATTCATCAAGCTTCGCTTGATAAGCAGATGCCCTAGGCTCCTATGTGGGAGTCGAATGATTGCTGAAATTAACTTTGGTGGCTGGGTAGTAAGACTTTCAATTAGTCGATAATGTGAAATGCTTAAGTCCTAAGGTAGTGACAGGTCGTTCATATCGTTATCAAACATATCTAGTCGATAAGATTTATGTTCGGGAATTGGGATTATGAAAGCGATAGTTATCAGAGGGAGGGAAAGCCCGTATTGATTTTCGGGCTTTTAAACTGGCTTATAAAGAAAGCAACTTTTCTACTATGGGGGCGTTTGCAGCTGGAAAGTCATAGCTCTTGAGCTCGTCGAGTCTAGCCCATTTGATCTCTTGCCCTTCAAGCCCCTGAGCTTCTCCTGAGAAAGCGTTTACTGTGTGTATATCAAGATATACTTGTTTGTCCGGATAATCGTGTGAGATCACCATTAGAGGGCTCGTGGAGGTAACCTCTATGCCGACTTCTTCTTTTAACTCTCTTATTAATGCTTCAGATGTCGTTTCACTGGACTCGACTTTTCCGCCTGGAAATTCCCATTTCCCACCTTGGTGCAGATGCACTGGGCGTTTGGCGAGTAAGATCTGATTTTCTTCATTGAATACTATGCCTACCGCGACATGTACACGCTTCATTTAGTGATCCTTAAAAAAGTCTGTTTCTTCATAGCCTAGTGAATCTAGGAGCTCTGGATCAAATTCAGGCTTTACAGGGATGGCATGTTTCTCCGAGGCCCAATCACCCAGGTCGATGAGTTTGCATCTTTCACTGCAGAAGGGTTTAAATTGAGACTCTTTAGACCAAAGCACCTCTTTCTGGCAGGTTGGGCATTTAACTGTGGTTGGCATAATCATTCCCATAGGCCGATTTGTAACAGTCGGCTATGGTAAACCACTTTAGGTACAGGTTGCCAACATAAAGTCTATCGATTTGTCAGAGTGTTTTTGCTGGTCAAATAATACGAAGTGGATGGCGTAGCGATTCCGGTTACCGCTTATTGTTGGATAGCACCCCTGGGCAGGATCGATTTTGACTCGGATAAGCGAGAGGGCTTGGGTGCTAGAGCCCTGATAAAAGCCAGCCACGGCGGTTGCTGGGTTGTATACTGTCGTCTTACGGGTAAGCTCAAGTAATAGTTTGATCGGCGTTAATAGACATTCAAAATGTTCCGTCCAGGCCTTATATTCTTTTTGCCTCGTATCCCAGGGTTTAGCTAACCAGTAATGTAGCTGCGGAAGATCGAAGTTGCAGCAAGCACCTGGCATGCCGAATCGTTGACGTAGGGCAGAGAGAAACCTGTCTTGCTTAAGTTTTTGACCAGGCCTTTCACAGCGAACGAGCTTAACTCTCGCCTCTTGCATCTGTTCGATATAACTTTCTACTTGCTGCTCATCTATGTGGGGTAGGTGCTGCCATTTTTTGAGATTTATAAGCTGCTTGTCGATGTCTTTTATAATTTCACTGCGATAATCACAACGCTCGGTGAGTTCACAAAGGGAAAATAATGGATAAAAACAGCGGTGTTGATGGTCTTGATCTAAATTATTTTGAACTTGATTAGCGAGGTACTCGAGCCTAAGGTAGCTTCGAGTCTTCTCGTTTAACGGTTGTTCGTAGATCAATTCATTCATGACGATTGTTAGGTCTGGGCGGCTAATTTTATATATTCATTATGTAAAGCAGCGACCTTGTCTCTTAATGCCGATATGTCACCTTGATTGTCGATAACATCATCTGCTTTAGATAGCTTTTCGTCTCTGCTTGCCTGGCTAGCTATTATGTTTTTTACTTGCTGTACATCGACAGCATCCCTTTCAGTGGTTCGCTTTATTTGTAACTCTGGCGAAATATCAACCACTAAAGTGCAATTGACTAAGCTATCTAAACCGTTCTCAAATAGCAAGGGGACAACCAAAATTGCGTAATCTGAGGTCGAATTTTGCAATTGTGTTAACATTTCGGCCCTAATTAAAGGGTGGAGAAGATTATTCAACCACTCTCTTGCTGATGGGGCGTTAAAAATCTTCTCTCTTAAGGCGGTGCGATTTAGTTCACCATTTTCTAGGAGAATAGAAGAACCAAAATGCTGAGCTATTTCTGTCAGCCCTTTTGTTCCCTTGGCGACCACTTCTCTGCTGACAACATCTGCATCAACAAGATCAATGCCCAGCTCGGCAAATAAGTTGGCGACAGTCGTCTTGCCACTTCCTATACCGCCGGTAAGGCCCACTACAAATTTTGACATGATGTTTTATGAATAGATGGCTATAAGGTGGATAAATACCAGTTTACTATTTTTTCGCCCCAAATCATGGCGATCCAGCCAGCTAGAGCGATATAAGGGCCAAATGGTATTGGGTTACCCGAATTGATTTTCTTATTGACAATGAGCAGTAGGCCGACGAGAGCGCCAACAATCGAAGAGAGTAGAACGATAAGAGGTAGTAATTGCCAACCGAACCAGGCACCAAAAACGGCGAGCAGCTTAAAGTCGCCATAGCCCATGCCTTCCTTGCCGGTTAGTAGTTTAAACCCCCAGAATACGCTCCAAAGGCTCATATAACCCGCTGAAGCGCCAATGACCGCATCGGTAATTGAAACGAAAGTACTGTCTAAGTTAATCAGCAGGCCTAGCCAGAGCAGTGGCAGTGTGATCTGGTCAGGTAATAGCATTTCATCAAGATCTATCCCAGTTAAGGCTATCAGGCCAAAGGTTAGCAAGGTGGCAAAGACAAATTGCCAGGTCGGACCAAAATGGTAAGCGAGGTAGGCCACTGCAAATCCACTTAAGGCTTCGATGACAGGGTATCTTACTGATATCCGTGTTTTACAATGAGCGCACCTACCTCCTAACATCAACCACCCAACTATGGGGAGGTTGTGCCAAGGTTTTATATCGGTCTTACACTTAGGGCAAGACGAGCCTGGAACGATAAGATTGTATTTTTCCGGATAGTCATCGATTGGTTGGGCTAGTTTATCTTTAATCGCTGTAACGGTAGCCTTGTGGTATTCGTCGAGATATTGGTTGCATTCCTCTTGCCATTCTCTTTTCATCATCACCGGAAGGCGATGAATGACTACATTTAAAAAGCTGCCAATCACGGCAGCAAAGACGAAAGAAATTGCGGCAAACAGCAAAGGGTACTGAGCCATTAATTGGATAAATTCAGTCATTGTAAAAGCTAATTCTTATTATTTAAAAAGTAAATGACTAGCCGACGACATTACCTAATTGGAAAATAGGAAGATACATACCTACAATCAAACCACCGACTAAGGTACCGATTACTACCATCATGACTGGTTCAATAAGACTGGCTAGTCCGTCAATTGCATCGTCGACCTGCATCTCATAGATATTGGCAACTTTATTGAGCATCTCGTCTAAACCGCCAGACTCTTCGCCGATCATCACCATCTGTATCAGCATATCGGGGAAGAGACCTGTGGTACGCATGGCTACGTTCATTTGCATACCTGACATGACCTCAGTACGTACTTTAATCAGGGCGCTACGGTAAACATAGTTACCTGATGCTCCTGCTGCAGATTCGAGCCCATCGATGAGTGGCACACCGGCTGCAAAGGTTGTCGCTAAGGTTCTAGAGAATCTAGCCATTGCCGCTTTATGAAGAATCGGACCTATTGCTGGGATTTTCAATACGAACTCATCGACGCGATTACGAAATGTCTGTGATTTTAAATGAGCTGTTTTAAAGGCCCAGGTGCCTATAATTAAGGCTATAACAAAAAAGTACCAAGAAGATTGTAACCATCTTGATAGATTAACAATTAATTGAGTGAAAGCTGGAAGTTCTGCGCCGAAACCTGCAAAAATGCTTTCAAATTGAGGCACAACAAAAAGTAACAATAGGGATGTCACTGCAATTGCTACAACGACAACTGCTGCTGGGTAGAACATGGCCTTTTTGATTTTTGACTTAAGAGCCTCGGCTTTTTCGCGGTAGGTGGCAATTCTATCGAATACTGCATCGAGAGAACCCGAGTGTTCACCAGCGGCGACCAGATCGACATAGAGGTCATCAAAGTATTGTTTATGTGGTCTTAAAGAATCTGATAGGGGGATACCTGATTGTATGTCTGTTACTATGGTCCCTAGTAATTCTCTCATTTTAGGCTTTTCATGGCCACGCCCCAACATCTCAAGTGTCGTAACAATAGGCACACCAGCCGCCAACATGGTGGCTATCTGTCGGGTGATCATGGCTATATCCATTGCCTTGATCTTGGGGTCTCGTTTGAAAAATGATTCAGGTTTTTTCTTGACGACTTTGGGGTTGACTCCTTGGGACTTTAATTGGGCCTTAATTTCAGCAGAAGAAGTACCGCGTAGTTCACCAGAGGTTTTTTTGCCGTCGCGATTGGTGCCTTTCCACTGAAAGGTGACCACTTTTGGTTGTGCCTTGGCTGCCTTTTGCTTTTTAGTTGTGGTTTTTGTGAGTGATGCGCTAGCCATGGATAATCCTTTGTGGGTATCTATTTATTAGAAACTGGTGACGCGGTTTATTTCGGCGATACTGGTGACTCCTGCAATCACTTTTCTAAGGCCTGAATCACGCAGATCGCGCATGCCTTGCTCTTTGGCCTGGTTGGCAATTTGCAGTGAGTTGCCTCCTTCCATAATAGTACGGGCAATCTCATCTGACATCTTCATCACCTCATAAATACCCACGCGGCCTTTGTAGCCGCCAGAGCAGAGGTCGCAACCAACCGGCTTATAGACAGTAAAGCCTTGATCAATTTGTGCTTGTGTAAAACCGAGTTTCAGGAGTTCGTGTTCGGGGACTTCCTCTGGTTGACGGCATTCGGTGCAGAGCCTTCGGGCAAGGCGCTGGGCAATAATCAGATTTACCGAGCTGGCGATGTTGTATCCGGGGACGCCCATGTTGATAAGACGCGTAAGAGTCTCGGCTGCCGAATTAGTGTGGAGTGTTGATAACACTAAGTGACCGGTTTGGGCTGCCTTAATGGCGATTTCGGCGGTTTCTAGGTCGCGGATCTCACCGACCATAACCACATCCGGGTCTTGGCGCAGGAATGAGCGTAGCGCCGAAGCAAAGGTTAGCCCTGCCTTGAGGTTGATATGAACCTGATTGACGCCTTCTAGGTTAATTTCAACCGGATCTTCGGCGGTGGAGATGTTGCGCTCTTGGGTATTGAGGATGTTAAGCCCAGTATAGAGAGATACCGTTTTACCCGAGCCCGTTGGGCCGGTGACCAAGATCATGCCTTGTGGTTTGGCGAGCATCTCCTCATAGAGTGCTCGTTGATCATCTTCATAGCCTAGTTTTTCGATGCCCAGCTGCGCCGAAGATGAATCCAAGATACGCATCACGATCTTTTCGCCCCAAATTGTCGGGAGGGTGCTGACGCGAAAATCGATAGATTTTGTTCGTGACAGTTTCATCTTGATACGGCCATCTTGAGGAACGCGACGTTCGGCGATATCCAGCTTTGACATTACCTTGAGTCGTGCAGAAATTCTTCCTGACAAGTTGACTGGGGGTTCGGAGACTTCATGTAAGATGCCATCGATACGGAAACGAATCCGATAACGCTTCTCGTAAGGTTCGAAATGTAAATCTGATGCGCCTTTACGTATGGCATCGGTAAGAATTTTATTGATATAGATAACGATAGGCGCATCATCACTGGCATCACCAGCCTGTTCTTCCTGGCGCTTATCTGTATCGGTAATCTCTATTCCGGACAGAGAATCTTCATCAATACCATCTAAGTCGAGCGCAGAGATATCTTCTTCGAGCACCTTTTCAAGCGCAGCAGTTAGCTTATCGTCTTCAACGAGAATGGCTTCGGCGTGCAGGCCTGCACTGAACTGAAAGTCTTCTAAAGCGGCAATGTTGGTAGGGTCTGATGTGCCGATATAGAGGCGATTACCGCGCTTAAACAGGGGTAAGCATTTATGCTTTTCTATCAGTTTTCTGTTGAGGAAGTCTTCGGGAATGCTAGATATATCGAATTCATTCAGATCGAGCAGCGGGGTGCCATACTCTTCGTAGCAAAGTTCGGCAATTTCTCTAGCAGACAAAAGTTTGCTGGTCACCAAGGTGGTGACCAACGAATGCCTGTTCTTTCTGGATAAAGCAACGGCCTCCGAAAGTTGCTCTTCAGTGAGCAATCCCTTACGAATAAAGAGCGTTGACAACCCTAAATGGAGGCCGGTAGTAGGCATTTATATTAGGTTCTGCTATATGATGCTAATAATTAAGAACAACCTTTTGGTCGGTACTTAACATCAATTGTACCGCCAGTACAAGTCCATGCACCAGCAGCATCACGTGCCATTATAAGAGTTTTTGTGCTAAGAGCAGCGCTTGTAGTATTGAAAGTGATGGTAATGTTTCCCGTAACCGCGGAGCCGTCACCGTTAACGCTAATCGCCCCTACACTTGGTTGGGTTACTCCTAGGTCTGTAAGTTCCGTACTTTGAGGGAAATATCCCTTCTCTAGTACCCAAGCTTCAGTTGGTGTTTTTAAGGCTGAAATAGCAGAAAGACCTGTGCTAGCTTCTGATTTGCCGACGTATGTTTGGTATTGAGGAATAGCAATTGCCGCTAAAATACCAATAATCGCGACTACGATAAGTAGTTCAATCAGGGTGAAACCCTTAGCATTGCTCATGTTACGAGACATTTTGATACCTTTCATTTTTACTTTCTCCGTTTGACAGAACTCTGACTCGACTCATCTTGATGTTGAACAGACAGGATGTTGGCTCAATTATTCTAATAATAACCCTTTTGCTATAGTCACATACAGTAGTGACACTCCATAACTTGGGTCATTTGCTTAGAATTAAGGCCTCAAACCTCTTGTTCAGCTTGCTCCTGCGTAGTTTAAGACGTCGTCCCTGGTCAAATCGTCATTGCCATCAACTTATATTTAATGAATACCTGAATGAGATTAGTAAGCTTCTGGCCTGTGCCTCGACTTACTTGTTATTCTCGGTTTCCACTCTAAGTTTGATTAATCTTTATTCGGCAAACTGCACCATTATGGCAATAATTAGTCAGTATAAATCATATCCTTACCGTTAGTATCTTAACTTTTCTAGCAGGTTTTTAAGCTGGTACTCGTTTAATGCTTGCCCTTTTTACGCTCTCGTATACAGAGAAAGTGTTTACGGTATGTTTCATTAAACTTGTCGCTAGTCTAGAAAATCTTCAATTAACGATAATTAATGCTTTCGACTTACTAAGCCGGTTTACCTTCATGGTAAGCTGGCCGAAAGGGCCATCTCGCCTACAGCCAAAGTTAGTACAAAGTTAACAAAAAGGGAACCGTAAATCGCATCAAAGTATTAATTTGATGGTGAATTTGTCTAATAAAAATTTTTTTTGTAAAAAAAAGTTATAGCGTAATTTATGACTTTGGCTGAAAAATTGGCGATTGTACCAGGAGTGTCAATTTTATAGCGGCTAAAAAGCCGGTTTAGCCCTGATTGATTTACGTACAATCTTTAGTGGTAACCTGACTTGTTGCGTAAATATTGCTCAACCTGATGGGTAAAAGTATCAGATTGAGCATTCCAGTCACCGCTGGCTTCTTATTACGGGAAATTAATCTTTCAGCCTAAGCGACAAGTCCAACGCCTTGACGTGTTTAGTGAGGGCTCCGACTGAGATGTAATCTATGCCGGTTTTGGCGAAGTCTGAGATGGTATCTAGGGTCACGTTGCCCGACACCTCGAGTTTTACCCGCTGGTTTTCGCTATAGCTATTATTAAGCTCTACCGCTTCTATCATCATGGTGACGTCAAAGTTGTCGAGCATGACAATATCGGCACCCGCATCGAGCGCCTGCTTTAGCTCATCAATGCTTTCTACTTCGACTTCTACTAGCTTGTCGCAGGCAAGCCTACGGGCGGCTTTGATGGCTGATGCGATCGAGCCGCTGGCCATGATGTGGTTTTCCTTGATCAGGAAAGCGTCGAACAGGCCTATACGATGATTCTTACCGCCGCCACAGGTAACGGCATACTTTTGTGCCGTGCGCAGGCCCGGAATAGTCTTGCGGGTATCTAACAGTTTACAATGGGTGCCGGCCAGTCTATCGACATAGAGCTTAGTTAAGGTGGCGACACCAGAAAGCGTTTGGATAAAGTTCATCGCGCTGCGCTCGCCAGTCAATATAGCGCGGGCCGACCCAGACATTTCGCAAAGGACTTGGTTGGGTAGGACGAGGTCACCGTCGTCTACATGCCAATGCAGAGCGACTTCACCACCTAGCTGGTTAAAGACTTGCTCCGCCCAGGCCTTGCCGCAAAAGACGCCTTCTTCGCGCGTGATCAGTGTGGCCTGTGCATACTTGTCGCCAGGAATAAGCTGAGCCGTGATGTCCAGACTTAACTTTTCTTCTGGGGTTAGATTTGATTCGGCCTGAAAACCTAAATCTTCTTCGAGTGCGACTTTGACGGCTAATCTAATGTCATTTTCCAGCATCTTTCTTTCCTCATGGCGGCTCACCGTACTCCCTGGCGCATCACTTGTGGCTCGAATGGGTTATCTCTCTTGACTCAATGGCGGTGAGCACTTAGCTACATGTGACTCATAGTAACAAAACCCTGATTGAAAAAGCAGGGATATTTAGCGTTACCAGGTGAAGATAAACGCAATTTGTGCCGATTTGTAATCATTGGTCTCGTGTGACTGGCGGCTATCATCCAAATTGAGTTAAAGTGCTAACGGCTTGATATTGTTTGGAGGTAGATTGGCCTGTGGCTAACATGACGTTGCAAGAAGGGTGGATTCAAGAGTGTCGACAGTGCGTCTCGCCACATTTTAACGCCCGACCAGATGGAGAGGTGAGTCTCTTGGTGATCCATAATATCAGCCTGCCGGCGGGGCGGTTCGGGTTGCCTTATATCGATCAGCTTTTTCAAGGCTGTTTGGATGTTCAGGCTGACGAGAGTTTTTGTGAGCTGCAAGGCTTAGAGGTGTCCGCGCATTTTTTGATTCGGCGAGACGGTGAACTGGTGCAGTATGTCAGCTGTGATGATCGCGCCTGGCATGCCGGGCTGTCTGAGTTTGCGGGTCGAAGTGGCTGTAATGACTTTGCGATCGGGGTGGAACTTGAGGGGACCGATAGCATTGCCTACACAGATGCCCAGTATGAGCGACTTAAACAATTAACCTTGGCCTTGTTTGACGCATATCCTATGCTCAATAAAGATATGATCGTCGGCCATTGTGACATTGCACCGGGTCGTAAAACTGATCCCGGTGAGAGTTTTGATTGGCAGAGATATCGCGCCAGTTTGGATGAAGCGTAACTTACCTAAAAGCTTGGTTTACCATTAAACACAACAATTAGATGGAAGGGAGAGGGGAGTAAGATGGCACTGTTTTCTTTATTGCTGGCGATCATGATAGAACGTCTCAAGCTATTACCCCAGGCATGGCAGCTGGAAACCTTATTGGCATTATATGCCAAGAGTTTCTTTGGTCGTAAACAGCTCACCAACGATCTTATGATGGCTATCGCTCTCATTTTACCTGCCATCGCTGTGCAGGTACTCGCCTGGTTCGTGGCGGGGATGTTTTGGGGACTACTGAGTCTTGGGCTCTGGGTTGGGGTGTCGATTCTCTGCTTTAGTCATCTTAAGCAGCGCCAAGTTTTCAAGCAATATATACAGGCGGCCTGTCGTGGCGATGTTCAGGCTTGTTATCATTTTGCCGATGAACTTGACCCTTATGTGTCACTCAATGCCGTTTCTGAACAGGATCTTGGCGAGAAAGTTGGACAAACGGTTGCCTGGCTTAATTACCGTTTCTATGGTGCCGTGGCATTATACCTAATCTTCTTCGGACCAGCTGGTGCAGTACTTTATTGTACAGTGCGCTATTTCTCAGACGATGCTAAGAGTCGAGGTGCCGACCTTCCTTTAGTGGATACCGCCTTGTTGTTGCTGGATTGGCTGCCGAGTCGATTGATCGCGCTAGGCTATGTGCTCAGTGGGCACTTTTCATTGGCATTTGCTCGCTGGCGACAACAGGCACTGTGCTGGCGCTGCCCGGCACGAGATGTCATCTCTGAAGTTGCCCTGGCGGCAGAGGCTGTTGAATTTAATCCACCTACGCCAATTTGCGTCCAATCGACCATCTCTTTGCTACAGTTGAGTAAGCGAAACTTTATCTTACTCGTGATCGGTCTCTCTTTGCTGACGATCTTTGGGGTGGTAGTGTAGGTGAGGGTGAGGTAAGTGCTCAATATTGAGACACACTTGCCTTGTTAACTCTATTGAAGACTGGCTCTCAGAGTATGAGGCAATGGTCAGACCCCTTAATTATAAATATAAGCTATCCTCACAAATCGTGAGTTTACATGAAGCAGATCACGAACTGGACATCTGAAATGTGATTTGATAAAGTGCGCTCAGTCAATTAAATTGGTAAGACCAATTTACAATAGGAGCTGAGGGCCATATGGCTTATAGCAAAATCAACCAGCCAAAAATTTCTGATGTGATCATGAGTCAGCTGGAGCAGATGATCCTCGAAGGAAGTCTGCAACCGGGTCAGAAATTACCACCAGAGCGTGAATTGGCACTGCAATTCGAAGTCTCTCGACCATCTCTTCGTGAAGCAATTCAAAAGTTAGAAGCAAAAGGCTTGCTACTGCGTCGTCAAGGCGGTGGTACCTATGTCAAAGAACAACTTTGGCAGAGCCTTGCAGATCCTATTGTGGAGCTGATGCACAGCGATTCTGAGAGTCAGTATGACCTTCTCGAGTTTCGTCACGCCACTGAAGGCATGATGGCTTACTTTGCAGCGCTTCGGGGAACCGATGCCGATATGCAAAACATCAAACAAAAAATCCAGGCAGTAGAAGCAGCGTCTGATATTGAGGCGAAGGCGGAAGCGATCGTGTGTTTTTATCGCGCCATTGCCGAAGCGTCACACAACGTGGCCATGCTGCATTTGGTACTGAGTTTATCTCCCGTGCTGCATAAGAACGTGGCACAAAACCTAGAGTTGCTAAAGCGCAGAGCTGATGCCTCTAAAATGGCAAACGAGCATAGGCAAGATCTTCTTGCCGCTATCGTACGCCGTGACCCAGAAGCAGCAAGAGAAGCCTCAAACGAGCATCTAAGCTACATTGAGGAAATAATGTTGTCTGTGAGGGAAGAAGATAGCCGGTTGCAGCGTAGTCTGCGCCGTTTGAAGAGTGGAACATAGACAGCCTGTCTAGTGACCACTTTTTATTATTCAATTCATACAATTAATGTATATAGGGAAGGACTGCGAAATGTCTGAACATATGCTGCAAGATTTAGATCCGTTAGAGACTCAAGAGTGGGTCGATTCATTACAAGCTGTATTAGAGCAAGAAGGTCCAGAACGTGCTCATTTTCTTCTTGAGAAGCTAATCGACAAGGCTCGCCGCAATGGTACTCATCTGCCTTATAAGGCAACCACCGCCTATCTGAACACGATTCCAGCGGGTCAGGAACCTCATATGCCTGGTAACCAGGAGATGGAGCGTCGCATTCGCGCCATCATTCGTTGGAACGCCCTGGCCATGGTATTGCGCGGTTCGAAGAAAGATCTTGAGCTGGGTGGGCATATTTCGAGTTTTGCCTCTAGTGCTACCATTTATGACGTTTGCTTTAACCACTTTTTCCGTGCGCCAAACGAGAAGGATGGCGGTGACCTGGTGTACTTCCAGGGACACATCGCACCAGGTATCTATGCGCGCTCTTTCCTCGAAGGTCGCCTGACCGAAGACCAACTGGCCAACTTCCGCCAGGAAGTCGATGGTAAGGGTCTTTCTTCTTATCCACACCCTAAGCTGATGCCGGACTACTGGCAGTTCCCTACGGTTTCTATGGGTCTGGGTCCGATCCAGGCTATCTATCAGGCTCGCTTCCTGAAGTACCTGACCGACCGTGGCCTGAAAGATTGTTCTGAGCAAACCGTATACTGCTTCCTGGGTGACGGTGAGTGTGACGAGCCAGAAACCTTAGGTGCTATCGGTCTGGCGGCGCGTGAAGAGCTGGACAACCTGGTCTTCATCGTTAACTGTAACCTGCAGCGTCTAGATGGTCCTGTACGTGGTAACGGCAAGATCATTCAAGAGCTTGAAGGTGAATTCCGCGGCGCTGGCTGGGAAGTGGCTAAGGTGATCTGGGGTCGCTACTGGGATCCGCTATTGGCTCGCGACACCAGCGGTAAGCTGCTGCAGTTGATGGAAGAAACCGTCGACGGCGAATACCAAAACTGTAAGGCCAAAGGTGGCGCTTACACCCGTGAGCACTTCTTCGGTAAGTACCCTGAAACTGCCGAGATGGTTGCTAACATGTCTGACGATGACATCTGGCGCCTCAACCGTGGTGGTCACGATCCAGTGAAGATCTATGCCGCGCTGCAACACGCTAAGAACACTAAGGGCCGTCCAACCGTAATCCTGGCGAAAACTGTTAAAGGTTATGGTCTTGGTGATGCCGGTGAAGGTAAGAACATCGCGCACAACGTTAAGAAGATGGACATCAGCGCCGTTCGTTACTTCCGCGATCGCTTCAACATCCCGATCCCTGATGACAAGCTAGAAGAGATCCCTTTCTATCACCCAGGTCCAGATTCGGAAGAGGTGAAGTATCTTCAGGAACGCCGCGCCGCACTGCACGGTTCTATGCCGGCTCGCCGTCAGAAGTTCTCTGAAGATCTCGAAGTGCCTTCACTGAAGATCTTCGATTCTATCTTGAAAGGCTCTAACGGCCGTGAGATCTCAAGCACCATGGCGTTCGTGCGTATTCTGACTGCGCTGCTGAAAGATAAGAAGATAGGTAAGAATATAGTGCCTATTATCCCGGATGAGGCACGTACCTTCGGTATGGAAGGTCTGTTCCGTCAGGTAGGTATCTATGCTCACGAAGGGCAGAAGTATGTGCCACAAGACTCGGATCAGGTGGCTTACTACCGCGAAGACAAGTCGGGCCAGGTACTGCAAGAAGGTATCAACGAACTTGGCGCAATGTCTTCTTGGGTATCGGCGGCAACCAGTTACTCGGTTAACGATACGCCAATGATTCCGTTCTACATCTACTACTCTATGTTTGGTTTCCAACGTATTGGCGATATGGCATGGGCGGCAGGTGATATGCGTGCTCGCGGCTTCATGGTCGGCGGCACATCGGGCCGTACTACCCTGAACGGTGAAGGTCTGCAGCACCAGGACGGTCACAGCCACGTATTGGCTAACACGATTCCGAACTGTATCTCTTACGACCCAACTTATGGTTATGAGATTGCGGTTATCGTTCAAGACGGTATCCGTCGCATGTATGGTGAGAATCAGGAAGATATCTTCTACTACCTGACCACTATGAACGAAAACTATGTACAGCCTGAAATGCCAGAAGGTGCCGAGGAAGGTATCGTCAAGGGGATCTACAAGCTGGACTCAGTCTCAGGCAGCGGCAAGGGCAAGGTACAGCTAATGGGCTGTGGCACCATCCTCGAGCAGGTTCGTAAGGCGGCGCAGGCATTGGCGAAAGACTTCGGTATCTCGTCAGACGTATTTAGCGTCACCAGCTTTAACGAGCTGACTCGCGATGGTCAGGCGGCAGAGCGTTACAACATGCTGCACCCAACCGAGACGCCTAAGCAGGCTTATATCAGCCAGGTGTTGTCTAGCGATTCACCTGCCGTTGTTGCCACCGACTATATGAAGATATACGGCGAGCAGCTACGTGCCTATGTTCCTACCGACTACAAGGTGCTGGGTACCGATGGTTTCGGCCGTAGTGACAGCCGCGAGAACCTGCGTCACCACTTCGAAGTGGACGCTAAGTTCATCGTGATCGCCGCACTGAAGTCGCTGGTTGACCGCAACGAGTTGCCAGTTGAAGTGCTTGCGCAAGCGATTGCCGAGTACGGCATCGATGCTGACAAGATCAACCCACAGTTCGCGTAAGGGGATAGAGAATGGCTGAATTAAAAGAAGTTTTAGTCCCCGATATCGGTGGGGATGAAGTACAGGTTATCGAGATCTGTGCTGCGGTAGGCGATAACCTCGTCGCCGAAGAATCGATCATTACCGTTGAAAGCGACAAGGCGACCATGGATATTCCTGCGCCTTTCGCCGGTAAACTGGCCGAGATCAAGGTCGCCGTGGGCGATACCGTATCTGAAGGCACGCTGATCGCCATGATGGAAGCCGGTGAAGCGCAAGCCGCCGAGCCAGCCCCTGCGGTTGCCGAAGCTGCTCCTGCACCAGCAGCGCCTGTTGAGGCTGCACCCGTAGCGGCGGCGCCTGCCTCGGCGCAAGTGATTGAAGTCACAGTGCCGGATATCGGCGATGCATCCGATGTTGATGTGATCGAAGTGCTGGTGGCCGTCGGCGACAGTATCGATGTCGACACGGGGCTTATCACCCTGGAAACCGATAAGGCGACCATGGAAGTACCTGCACCTTCTGCCGGCGTTGTGAAAGAACTTAAAGTCGCTGTGGGCGATAAAGTTTCTCAGGGTTCATTAGTGCTGATGCTAGAAGTCAGTGGTGGTGCAGCAGCGCCAGCTCCAGCGGCTAGCGCACCTGCACCAGAAGCAGCACCAGCGGCTGCGACAACGACTATCGAAGTAAAAGAGATCGCCGTGCCGGATATCGGCGATGCATCCGATGTCGATGTTATCGAGGTATTGGTTGCCGCCGGTGATGTGATCGAGGCCGACCAAGGCCTGATCACCCTAGAAACCGACAAGGCCACCATGGAAGTCCCTGCACCGTTCGCCGGTAAGCTGGTTTCTGTGACCGTTAAGGTGGGTGACAAGGTTTCTCAAGGTAGCGTGATTGCGACCATAGAGACACAGTCGAGTGCACCGGCTGCCGCACCAGCCCCAGCAGCTGCCGCGTCTGCGCCGGCTCCACAAGCCAGTGCGCCAGCGCCTGCGGCGAGCAAGCCGCCTGTGCCGCATCACCCAAGTGCCGGTAGCAAGCCAGCAACGGGTGCCGTGCACGCCTCGCCAGCGGTTCGTCGTTTGGCCCGTGAGTTCGGTGCAGACCTGACTCAGGTTACAGGTAGCGGCCCTAAAGGACGTATTCTGAAAGAAGACGTTCAGGCATACATTAAGTATGAGCTGTCTCGTCCTAAAGCCTCTGCAGCCACCAGTGTGGGTGCCGGTGAAGGCGGATTGCAGGTGATTGCCGCGCCTAAGGTTGATTTCGCTAAGTTTGGTGAAGTGGAAGAAGTGCCGCTGAGCCGTATCCAGAAGATCTCTGGACCTAACCTGCACCGTAACTGGGTCACTATTCCACACGTGACTCAGTTCGACGAAGCCGACATCACAGAGATGGAAGCCTTCCGTAAGCAGCAAAACGAGATCGCCGCTAAGCAGAAAACTGGCGTCAAGATCACCCCGCTGGTCTTCATGATGAAGGCGGTTGCCAAGACACTGCAGCAGTTCCCAGTGTTTAACGCCAGCCTGAGCGCTGATGGTGAGTCGCTGATCAAGAAGAAGTACTACCATATTGGTGTGGCGGTCGATACGCCAAACGGCCTGGTCGTTCCTGTGGTACGTGATGTCGACAAGAAAGGCATTATCGAGCTGTCAGCTGAGCTGATGGAGATCTCGGTTAAGGCCCGTGATGGCAAGCTTAAGGCTGCAGACATGCAGGGCAGCTGTTTCACCATCTCTAGCCTGGGTGGCATAGGCGGTACCGCGTTTACGCCTATCGTGAACTATCCTGATGTGGCGATCTTAGGGGTTTCTAAGTCTGAAATTAAACCTAAGTGGAATGGTAAAGAGTTCGAGCCTAAGTTAATGTTGCCGCTCTCTTTATCATACGACCACCGTGTGATCGATGGCGCGATGGCGGCACGCTTTAGCGTGACCCTGTCAAGTATGCTGTCCGACATACGCACACTTATTTTGTAATGATGAAGGCTACTCACCATGAGTAGCCTTTTGTTTAACTCCTTGAAAGGTTAAAATGCGGCCACCTTACAAGAACTAACGTTCAAAAAGCTGGCGTCATAATGGGTTGGGCCGGAATTCCTCCCAACACAATGAGAAAGAATAGAGGAAAACATGAGTAACGAAATCAAAACTCAGGTAGTGGTTTTAGGTGCAGGCCCTGCAGGTTATTCAGCAGCATTCCGTGCTGCCGACTTAGGTCTGGAGACTGTTATTGTAGAGCGTTTCAGTACCCTAGGTGGTGTGTGTCTGAACGTGGGTTGTATCCCATCTAAGGCGCTACTGCACGTTTCTAAAGTGATCGAAGAAGCGAAAGCCATTTCTAACCACGGCGTGGTATTTGGCGAGCCGCAGATCGATCTCGATAAGCTACGTGAGTTTAAGCAGAGTGTTATCAGCCAGCTGACTGGCGGTCTGGGCGGCATGTCTAAGATGCGTAAAGTCAACGTGGTTAACGGTCTGGGTAAGTTTACCGGTCCTAACACCATCGAAGTTGCTGGTGAAGATGGCGTGAAAGTGGTGCACTTCGAACAAGCGATCATCGCTGCGGGTTCTCGCCCAATTCAACTGCCTTTCATTCCTCATGAAGATCCACGTATCTGGGATTCTACCGATGCGCTTGAGCTGAAAGAAGTTCCTGGCAAGCTGCTGGTGATGGGCGGCGGTATTATCGGTCTGGAGATGGGTACAGTGTACTCTTCACTGGGCAGTGATATCGACGTGGTTGAGATGTTCGACCAGGTTATCCCTGCAGCCGATAAAGATATCGTTCGTGTCTACACCAAGAAGATCAAGAACAAGTTCAACCTGATTCTAGAGACCAAAGTGACTGCCGTTGAAGCGAAAGAAGACGGTATCTATGTTTCTATGGAAGGTAAGAAGGCGCCAACTGAGCCAGTACGCTACGATGCGGTATTGGTGGCTATCGGTCGTACACCAAACGGTAAGCTGATCGATGCCGACAAGGCTGGCGTGAATATCGATGAGCGCGGCTTCATCAATGTCGACAAGCAGATGCGCACCAACGTGCCACACATCTATGCTATCGGCGACATCGTGGGTCAGCCAATGCTGGCACACAAAGGTGTGCATGAAGGCCACGTTGCTGCCGAGGTGATTGCTGGCATGAAGCACTACTTCGATCCTAAGGTTATCCCATCAATCGCCTACACAGATCCTGAAGTGGCTTGGGTTGGTCTGACCGAGAAAGAAGCCAAAGAGCAAGGCATCGCCTACGAGACGGCAAGCTTCCCATGGGCGGCAAGTGGTCGTGCGATCGCTTCTGACTGCTCAGACGGTATGACTAAGCTGATCTTCGATAAGGAAACCCATCGTGTGATCGGTGGTGCTATCGTGGGTGTGAACGGTGGCGAACTACTGGGTGAAATCGGCCTGGCTATCGAGATGGGTTGTGATGCCGAAGATCTGGCGCTGACCATCCACGCTCACCCGACGCTACACGAGTCTGTCGGTCTGGCGGCTGAAATCTACGAAGGTTCAATTACCGATTTGCCAAACCCTAAGGCAAAGAAGAAGAAATAATTGCTTCTGAAATCCGAAAAAGCGCTCACTGAGCGCTTTTTTTTTGGCTGGCTAACTTATATAT
>NZ_JAKEVJ010000076.1:0-18433 GCF_022398425.1 Shewanella sp. Isolate7
GACTAAAGTAAATAAAAAAATTTACTTAATCTCTGGATAGGTAATAATGGGCGCATGTGAGTCCAGAGGAGACGGCGGGTGAGTAAGAAGACCAGCGAAAAGATCATCGACTATATCAAGACCCAGGGGCCTAGTACCGCCAAGGTGTTGGCCGAGCAATTTGCATTGACCACCATGGGGGTCAGACAGCATCTGCAGGCCCTAGAGGATGAGGGGATCTTGAGTATCGAAGATAGAAAGGCCAGTCGCGGTCGCCCTACCAGATACTGGGGGCTTACCGAGAAGAGCTATAAGCTGTTCCCCGACCGTCACGATGAACTCACCAGTCAGCTGATCGACTCGGTGCGGGTGGTCTTTGGCGACCAGGGGCTGGATAAGTTGATCGAGCATAGAGAGCAGGCGAGTCGGCGTCTGTATCAAGAGGCGCTGTCGCAAGCCGCCGGCCTGGCGGACAAGCTCGCGGCGCTGGCAAGGCTCAGAACACAGGAAGGCTATGTCGCCTCCGTCGAGGCGCAAGATGGCGTCTATTGGCTGCTGGAAAATCACTGCCCCATCTGTGCGGCTGCGACGCGTTGCGCCAATTTTTGCCGCTCTGAGCTACAACTCTTCCAGGAGCTGTTTACCGGATTGGCTAAGGTTAGCCGAGAGGAGCATATCATTGAGGGGGCTAGGCGCTGCGCCTATAAGCTGGTGCCTTGCTCTGAAGTAGAAAAGGCCGAGCAAGCTATGGCGGATGACAATGTCCGCTAAGCGAGCCAGGTTGGACAGGTTTATCAGTCAGCAGTGTCAGATCCCGCGCAAACAGGTGAGGCTGATTTTGGCTAAGGGCAGGGTGAGCGTCGACGGTCAGGTGGTGCGAGACGCCGACTGTCAGATAGATCAGTTCTCCCATGTGATGCTTGATGGTCAGTCGCTCAGGCAGGAGGAGGCCATCTATCTGATGCTGCACAAGCCTGTGGGGGTGGTGAGCGCGACCAAGGATAGTGAGCACAAGACGGTGATGGATCTCTTGCCTGACTATCAGGACAAGGGGCTGCATATCGTAGGGCGATTGGATCTCAACACCTCGGGATTGCTGTTACTGACGAATGATAGCCGCTGGTCGAAACGCATCATGTCACCCGAGCATAAGGTGGCCAAGCAGTACCTGGTTACCCTGAAGGCGCCACTCACCCAGGCTTATGTGAAAGCCTTCGCCGAGGGGTTCTATTTTGCCTATGAGAACATCACCACTCAGCCGGCACAGCTGGAGATCCTCGGTGCTCATCTGGCCCGCGTCACCCTGTATGAGGGACGTTACCATCAAATTAAGCGGATGTTTGGCCGTTTTCGTAATCAGGTGATGGCACTGCACAGGCTCTCAGTGGGTGAGCTGACTCTGGATGAGACCCTGCCCGTTGGACAATATCGCCCGCTAACGCCATCCGAGGTGGCGAGCATTTCCGCTTAGAAAGGGCATGCCAGCATGTTTCCTTGTTTTGTTCCTCGTCTAGCACTAATTTCTGACTTCGACAAGCCAAGTATCATTGTGTGACTAATGGCTATATCGTTTTTTATATTTCTTGTGTTATAAATATTAGATTACTCACATAAACAATAGTATCGATGAGCAATCAAACACTTAAGAAAATCAGCGAACTCGATGTGTTTTGTTTGATGGTGTTTAAAGTCATTTTTCAAACTGGACATGCCAACATAGCGGCAAAGCAGCTTAACGTATCTGCACCTAAAATTAGCCGTTGTTTGAATATGTTACGCGCCACCTTCGACGATGAGCTCTTCTATCGTCGTCAACTCGGGCTCAAGCCCACCCCTATGGCGGAGTTTCTCTACGAGCCCGTGTGTCAGTTCTGTGAAGCCGTCTTAAAAATAGAACAGTCTATCAGCGAAAAGAGTAGTGAGTTGGCCAGCGATCGCCTGAGAATCGCGGTCACCTCGAGTATCATGGCCAGCCTCTCCCTGGCTTTTGCCCGTAGCGATGCCAAGACCGCCTTTAGTCAACTGCAGTTTGTGATCTGGGGGGATGACTCGGCCGATCAAATCCATAATGGTGAGCTGGATATGGGGGTGACTTTCGATGCCTGCAACGAGCATTCATTATCGGTCGAGACCCTAGGCTGCCTGAGCAGTGTCTGTCTGGCGGCTAATGAGGAGCATGCCATCTGGACTCAGAGTGAGCCTTTGACTCTAGAGACTATCTGTCGTCACCCCTTTCTCTGCCTGGATGGTAAGGGGTTTAACGACAAGATCGACCCGCTAGAGGTGTTCGCTCGTCAAAACGGTGCCGACATAGATTGCATAGAGAGAGTCAGTTCGCGAGATGAATGGTACAGCCATCTGTTGACCATGAACTCGGTGGCTTTCCTGCCTTGTTCCGAGGCCGAGATCTGCGGTGCCTTGCCCGGGATCCGAGTGGTACGCCTGTCTGACGAGGAGGTGGCTCGGCTTCATGGTGAAAGTATGTCGCCCCAATACCTGTTGCTGGAGAATCCTGCCGAGTATCGCCGCTACTCGATGGAGCAGAGAGAATTAATTATCCGCCTTATCAAACAGCTACTGGTTAAATGTTAATTCCACATATTGAAATTTACACTTTCAGATTTTGAAATTTCTGTTAATGAATCTTTAAATTGCAGTCACAACTTGGACTCAATTATTTAACATTTTGTCGTTACTCCCTTATATTTGAGGTACTGCAATAGCAGACAATACCTACAAAGGGATATGGCGATGAAAAAAAATAAAATTACCTTATTAGCCATGGCACTCTTCTGTGCCATTGGTGTGAGTGCGTGTAGTGATGGTGAAGACGGTAAAGATGGAGCACCGGGTGAACCTGGTGTTCCTGGTACTCCTGGTGTGCCTGGTGCCCCCGCGGGATCTACCGTTGATACTGTAGCCACTGCCGCAGACTTCAAACTAACTGTTGCACCTGCCGACATAGTAGTGGTAGGAGCTGATGACTTCTCTATTAAGTTCACCGCGACGGGTAAAAATAGTAAAGGAGATGATGTTCCGTTCACTGGCCTAGACAAGGTTGCCCTCTATGTTACCAACCAGGTAGCTAACGCTACTGACAGTGGCGCACCTATGCTCTGGTCAAACAATGCAATCGCAAACGAGTTTGGCTCAAGCATGTACTGTACACCTACTGGTAAGGCAACTGCCCGTGGCGGCGCCGAAGTTAATGCCTGTACTCTGGTGGAAGATCCTGAAAATCCAGGTACCTATACTGGTACTTGGGAGCATGACGGTAATGCCCCTGTAGTGGCCGCGGCTGGTGATCCTAACAGCATGTTCCGCGTCATGGTGCGTACCTACAACGTGACCGATGCAAATGGTGTATCGATATCCGACAAACTCCTCTCTACCCCGCTCGATTTCATTCCAGCAACGGGTGAGATGGCCGTATCGGCCAAAGATTCGGTATCAAGCGCCGCATGTATTCAGTGTCACAGCGAGTTGATGGGCTATGGTGAAGACGATAAACGCATTGCCAATATCGGTGCTCACCACAACTATCAGAAAGTGGAAAACTGTATCGCGTGTCATAACCCAGCTTATGCTGCCGATCAGAACGATCCAGAAAAAGGCTTTAACCCTAACTTCAACGCAATGATCCACACCATCCACGCGGGTGGTCATCTTGCCGAGTGGGGCGTACTAAAAGGTGATGCTGAAGAGTTTGCCGGCGTTCACTTCCCAGCTGAGCTTAATGAGTGTAAGACCTGTCACGACAATGGTAATCAGTGGAAAGAAAACGTTTACCGTGAGGCCTGTGTAGGTTGTCACGTAACCGTTAATTTCGAAACTGGTGAAGGTCACTCTGACTTCCAGCTGCCACAGGCTGACGATTCACAATGTATGAACTGTCATATAGGTAACCTGAGCCCAGAAATCGTGCATAAGGTGGGTAACAGAGCGATTGAACAGGAACAGCTTGTATTTGATTTCCAAGGTGTGACTGTGACTGACAATGGCGATGGTACTAGCGCATTGACAGTGAAGACTAAGGTCACTATCAACGGCGCAGCACCTGCCGATGGCACTATGTTAGATCCATATATTACTATGGCTGGCAAGTTGTTAATTGGTAATGTTGATAGTAAAGGAGCTCCGATTACTGGATTAGGTATGTCGGTTAAAGGTGTGGCAATCACCGGCGGTATCCTGACCACGACTAAGAGCTTCGACTCCGCACGTCTGACAGGTTCTATCTACGTAACTGCTGATATGTTGGTTTGTGCGGCTAGTGGTGAGGTTATTAAGTGTGCTGACGAAGATCGACCTTCGAAAGTGGCCGTGAGTTCACCTATTAAGTACTTCAACCTGGATGACCCTGCGGTTGCACCAATGCAAGCCCGCATGAGCGACCCTGCTCGTGTCACTGTTGCTGAAGCTAAGTGTAACAGCTGTCACGGTAGCCTGACTTATCCTAAGGAAGGACACCATGGTGTGACCGAGTTTACTCAGTGTATGGATTGTCATAACGATAAAAATCCTGGTACTTACTACCCACAAGCCAAGTATCAAACTGGTGAAGTTGACGAAAGCGGTGCTCCAATCACTGCGCCAATAGAAGGTGTAACCTTCGCGCACAAAGATCTGATGACTGCGGCTCACCGTTTCCACTCTGGCACTTACGGTGGTGGTATCTACCTAGATAAGAACCTGGAAACTGTAGGTTACCCAGCACTGGCGACTGACTGTGAAGCCTGTCACAAAGATGGCGCGACCTTCTTCGCAGCAGATGGCGGTTTGACTTCTGGTAAGCGTTCAGTTCAAGTTTCTGCAACTGAGTTCATCTCACCTGTAGCCGAAACTTGCCGCTCATGTCACTACAGCGCCTCTGCGTTAGCTCACTTCGAGAGCAATGGTGCGACCGTGAACGGTAATCCTGATACAACTGCCGACTTACCTGTCGAGTCTTGTGCAACCTGTCACGCCGAAGGCAAGACATACGGTGTTGATAAAGTTCACGCCGGTGGTGGTCACTAGACGCCAACAATAATAACTCTCGCTAAATGGGCATACCCCTGCTAAATGCCCATTGAGATAGCAATAATCTTGGGGAACCTGATTCAGGTTCCCCTTTTTTATGCCTGTTTTTTCTTTGGTGTTTATCTTTGGCTTTTACATCGCGCCGTACATTTCACTGTCTGATTTCAGTATCTTGGTCTAAGTTGAAATAGATTCAATCTGCAAACATTGGGGCCATAAGTTGGCGGTTAAAGACACCTCATCCAGCCTGTTTCTCATTGCAATAAAAGAGTCTTTTATTGCCCTCCTGCCCTTTATCTTCGTTAACTCCTTGCTGGCTCTGGTTGTTGCCCTGGTCGATGTGTGGCAACCCAGTTGGCACGGCAGTGAGGCCTATGGCTGGCTGAGTCAGTTTAGCCGCCTGTTGTTCAGCTTCTTTCCCCTGTTGGCACTGCTCTCGTTATCATTTCATTTTGCCAAGTATCTCCATGTGTCGGCGGTCGTGGTGGCGTCCCTCTCCATCGGCAGTCAGATCGCCCTGCATATTCATGGAAGCGAGGCTATAGATCTCAGCCATGGTTTCGACTTTCTGTTTGGCGATGCCAGGGCCATCATCACGCCGATCTTGGTTGCCTACCTGCTGCAACGCCTGATGGCGATTAAGGCGCTTAATCTGCTGCAGAGTAGCAGCCTGAGCAGTTACCTCAAACTGCACCTTAACCTGCTTATTCCATTGATCTTATGCTTCTTTCTGGTCACCACTGGCATCTATTGGGTTGGCGAACTCCTGGGGCTAGTGCTGAGCCCGATGATCGACTCCCTGGCTGCTAGCAGTACCCTGTTTCAGCTATTTGTCAGGGTGTTGGCCACCCATCTGCTTTGGTGTTTCGGTGTTCATGGTGATATCGCCTATATGTTGGTGCTTGGCGTCGATAATGGACTGCAGCCGGTGGCACTCAACCTGACGTTGTCGCAGTTTACCGATCTCTTTGTGTTGCTTGGTGGCAGCGGTGCTACACACTCGCTATTGATCGCCCTGTTTATCGCCTCGAAAGATAAGAATGCCGTCAATGTGGCCAAGCTTGCCTTGCCCTTCGCCCTGTTTAATATCAATGAGATCCTCATCTACGGCCTGCCGATCATCTTTAATCCCAGGCTGATACTGCCCTTCGTGTTGGTGCCCCTGCTAAATACCATGATAGGCACCTTGTTGATCGTTAGCGGCTGGGTCAGTTTCAGTGGCAACGACTTTCCCTGGATCACCCCCATCTTTCTCAACGGCTACGTGGCGGGTGGTAGCCTGGCACTGCCCCTGGTGCAACTCTTGTTGGTCTGCCTTGGGGTATTTGTCTATCTCCCCTTTGTTAGACGCTACAGCCTGTTGGTGGGCAATAAGGGCTTCGAGCGCGATCTGATTAAACGGGTGCAGCTGCAGCAGGATATCGACAAGATCAGTGAGCGAAACTATGCCCGCCAGCAGTCTGAAGATCTGGCGGCCAACCTCAACCTGGAGAAGACCATCAAGGAGGTGCTCAATGGCGAGTTACTACTTTACTATCAACCTAAGGTGCGCCTGAGTGACCGACAGGTGGTGGGTTTTGAGGCGCTGCTGAGGTTGAGAAATGAGCGTGGTCAGCTGGAGGGCCCCTATTTTATTCCTGCCTTCGATCAGGCGGGTTACTTCAACCTCATCGACACCTTCGTGATTAAACGCGTGCGAGACGATATGCAGGCCTGGGCTCGACAAGGCTTCCGGCCCAGGGTCAGCATTAACCTCAATCCCAACAGCGTCCTGAGCCAGGATATTCAGTCGATGCTGATCGAACATTTGGGGGATATCGCCGACAGAGTCGATATCGAGGTGCTCGAGTCTATGTTTGTGGCAGACCTTAACGCCGTCGAGGCGAGCATGGCTCACCTTCGCCAATTTGGTTTCTCCTTCGTGCTCGATGATTTCGGCACCGGGTTTTCCAGTATTAGCCTGCTGAGTAAGATCACCATAGAGGGGGTCAAGCTAGACAGATCTATCCTGGAGAACATCAAGCATCGTAAGGGGCAGGTGCTTTATCGCCATACCTGCATGTTGTGTCGCAGCCTGGGCTTTAATCTGGTGGCCGAAGGGGTAGAAACCCCAGAGGAGGAGGCCTTCGTTGCCTCGGCAGGGGTCTCGACGGTACAGGGCTGGCTATATGCCAAGGCATTGCCTGCCGATGAGGCCAGACAGTATGCCCTGTTACAAGGGCGCGCTAGCCAAGAGGCTGGTGAGGCGGAAATGAAAAGGGAGCCATAGGCTCCCTCTGTCACTATTAGGCGCGTGCCCGTTGCAGGGTCAGTAACCACTTGCCGTAGATGAAGATCCCCACGGCAGAGATGGTGCCTATGGCCGCGATGATATACCAGGCCATGCCTATGTTGTGGCTGTTATAGAGCAGGGTGGTTAGCGACTGCGCCGATTCGCCGGTGAAGCTTACCAGGGTAGTAAAGGCTTCCCCCTGAGGAATGGCCGCAATATCGCTGGCGCTCATGCCGCGCTCAAGCAATAGTTCGCGCGAGAAGATCTCTTTCGAGGCAAACATCTCATACAGCTTAGGACCAAAGTAGCCTTCCAGTCCCCAGCCTATCCCTTGAGGCAGCATCACGAAGCCCAGGTACATGGCCTTCTTGCCCTTAGGGGCGATGTTACCCATAAACTCATTCTTCTTGGGGCTGATCATCATCTCGCCGAAGGAGAACATGGCAATCGCCAACACTATCATCCAGGCGGCGTTGGTGGCGCCGATGAGGACGAAGGCGATGATACTCAGCAGACAGCCCGCCAGCATGGCGGTGGTGATGCGGTATTTGGCGGTCAGCGCCGCCACCAGGAAGCAGCTGGTCATGATCATGCCGGCGTTGAGGTTTAGCATCCCCTCTGGCATCACCTTAGTGCCCGAATTATCCAGGCCGAGCCAGAACTGCAAGATGCCGTTGGAGGTGCCTTCCGGGCCGAACAGGCTGGTGACGATCACGCTGGTATCGACCCACTCGGCGATATGGATCGGCAAGACATCGAACAATGAGTTAAACAGGAACCAGAAGCCGGCGAACACCAGCATGTAGTAGATCACCACAGGCTTCTTCAGCTCATGCAGGGCATCTTTCCACAGGGCTTCCTGGGTGAGCTCGCCGCTCTTGATCTTACGGTTACGCTCGATACGTTCCTCCTTGCCCGGCTCCTTGTAGGCCAGCAGGAAGAGGAAGTTGAGCGAGATGATGGCGGCGCAGGCGTAGAAGACGTTGTCCCAGGAGAGCTGACGCATATGCACGGCGACCAGTGGGCCGAGGAAGCCACCTATGTTGACCACCTGATAGAAGATCCCCCAGGCCATAGAGGTATTTTGACGGCCGGTGGAGAGCACCAGCGTACCCTGAATTCCAGGCTTGAAGATACCCGTGCCGCCCGCCAACAGGATGGCGCCGAAGAGGAAACCCCAGAAGTTGGGGAAGAAGGCCATTATCAGGTAGCCGGAGATCTTGATGATCGTCGAGGCGAAGATGGTTTCCTTGTAGCCGACACGGTCTGAGATGCCGCCGGTAAATACAGGGATAAAGGTCTGCATCAAGGCCCAGACGGAGATGATAATGCCATAGTCGTGCAGGCTGATCCCCAGGCCGCCCTGTGATACAGGCGCCTTGGCGTAGAGGCCGGCACTGGCTTTCACGCCGTAGTAGGCGATACGTTCGACCAGCTCCATGCCGCCGACGATCCAGAAAATATAACTTAGGCTAGCAATGGAGGCCCACATTCCCAGCTGCTTAACTTCACGCAGATCATTTTCTGCGTAAGCATCATTGGCGTCGCTCATACCCTTCCTTAATTTTATCTTTTTGTTGTGCTGCTTATTGGCAACATCTTGTCTTGGTTAGTGACAAGCGCTCGCTATAGGGGTGATAGCTCGTCATTTGACAGCACACTTTACCTAAAAATGACTCTAAAGACCAAAACCATTCACATTGGGTGGCACTGGTGTGATCAGCAGGTAAAAAAAAGCGAGCACTCCGGCCCGCCAAAAAGGGTGTGGCAACAATGTTTTTTTCAGGGTTATAGTGGCCAGGCCTGCTCGCCGTCGACGGCAACCGATTGCAGATCTAAACCAAAACAGTAATCCCCAGGGGCATAGACATAAATCGCCTTAGGCACGGCGGGGTAGGCGAAGCTGGCGACCTGTGCCTTGGCGGCATCTGAGGTTGCCAGTCCCCACATCTGGTAGAAGTCGCGATAGTCGAGTCCGGTGGAGAAGCTCATGGCGATCATCAGAAAATCGTTGTTGCTCATCGCCTTGGCCGAGGCTAAATCGAAGCTGCCAAAACCTAGTTGGTCACGCTTGGCCAACCAGCTGGCCTCGTCCGCCTGAGCGCGGTCGAACTCCCGTAGCAAGATGTGAAGCCTCGCCAGCAGATGCCAGCCGTTTTGCAGCGCCCCCTGTTTCTGGGCGGCCACCATGGTCTGTAACATGGTGGCCATGCCGCTCGACCAGCTGGTCAGGTTGGCGGCCTGCACGTAGGTAAAGGGATCGACCTGGCGCTGACTGGCCTGTAATACCTCAAACTCATCCTGAATCGACAGGCCCTGACACTGAGGAAGCTTGCCCGTCTCTATGTAGGCGCGTGACTTAGTGTAATAGGAGTAAGGATTGGTGGAGGCGTGTCCCTCGTGGCCGTCGAATCTCAGGCGTCCCCGCTCCAGGCCATGGCCCAGCTCATGGATGTCGCCGTGGCCTGTGGGGCTAAATGACCAGGAGGCATCGTAAGGGTTGCCCGAGCAGCCCGAGCCACAGGTGGGCTGATCGGCATTCATGTGTTTGACCATGTCGAGTTGGTCTAGCTGCCAGCCCTTGCTGGCGGCAAAGCTGGTGATCTCATCGACGCTGTCGATGCCCGGCCCCTGAAAGCCTGCCAACAGGTGCGGATAATTGTGTACATACTGGCTAATGGCCTGGCCCATCTTCTGCGGTGTGTCCCATCTGGGCTCGTGGCTCATGGTCTCTTGCATCTTGGTGAGCCTGGAGTGCACCTCAAAGTGCTCGGTCGCCAGCTCGGCCCAGTCATAATCTCCCTTGGCTAGGGCCTGGGTAAAGCTTTGGTCATCCTTGTCGCTGCGCCAGAAGGGGTGCAGGCCAACCTGACTAAAGGCGAACTCCACCGGCTGATCGTTGGCGCTAAATCTTATCTGCACCGGGCCACCATAGGGCGTGGTGAGGGTGAGGGTCTCCCCTGGTTTAATGGATATGGCCGGCGACTGCAGGTACTTAGGGCGGTTATAGCCCTGGCTGGCATACTCGTGAGTCGAGCCAGAGCGCTGGGTATTGATAAACACCTTGGTCTCCACCGGGCTGTTGTCGGTGCGTTTCACGCTAAAGGTCTGTCCCGGCAGGGCATAGACGCCCGCGGCGCGAAACGGCGCCTTGCTGCTGAGTGATACCGTCTTGTCTACCAGGGTGACATGGGAAAAATCGGTGCGGCTGAAATTGCCGAGATCGACAGGCACAGGGTTGATGGACCGGGTGTTGTACACGCTGCTGTCGGCGAAGAGCGCCTTGAAGTAGCTCATCGGCGCCGTGCTGCTGACATCCATGGGGTATTGGATCTCGCCGCGATAGCTATCGCCAAGCAAAATCAGATACTTATATAGCTGGTACTCGGCGCTGTCGAAGATGGCCGTCTTCTCTGTGTCCAGGCGGTTAATGCTGCTGCGAATATGCGCCAGGGCGTTGCGGTACTCCTCGCTAAAGACGGGATCACAGGTATCGCTACACTTGGCCAGATCAAAGCTTGGGCTTTCGCTTTGCAGCAGTTCCAGCCAGAGCGCCTCCTGGCTCAGCGCCGGGTTAGCGGCCTGCATGTCGAGATAGTCGCTCCAATCCGCCTTATCCGGGCTGAAGTAATTTCCCGGGCCACCTGGGCCCTGCATGGCAAATCCCATGGTACCCAGCACTATTTGGGTGAGCGGCACGCTGTTCCAGCTATGGCTGTGAAGATAGAGCAGTGGGGTCTTGGTTTGCTTAAACGCCGCCAACCTTGCCGCGACCTCGGCATCATCGAAGGCCTCGATGGAGCCGGCGATCACCAGCTCGGCCTCATCCAGGCAGCTCGCCAATTCGCTGGCGACATCACAGCGACTCACCTGCCAGTTGGGGTAGTGGCTGGTGAGCCAGTCGGTGACCCGGCTCTTGCTCCAGTCGCTGATAAGGAACAGGCGGACCTGCTTGGTCGCCGCCAGGTTTTCTTGTGCTTCACCCGTCAGCCAGGCCAGCAGGCGCATCATGCTAGGCTCGAAGGCCAGGTTATTGCCGCTCTGCATGCTGGCGATGATGTCGGTGCCGAAGGCGGCATTTCGATGGCCCTGCAGGTCACTCGCCGCGGCAAACAGGCGCCCCTGGTTGCCTCGCACCAGCTCGAAACTCTGATTGAGTGGAAAACCCTTACTGGCCAGGGGCATCTGGATCATCTGTGAGTGTTGACCCGAGTCGTAGCTAACTCTGTCAGCCTGATAGATGGTGTTTAAGAAGCTCTTCTGCGCGCTGCGATAGTCTTGAATAAGCGTGAGGCCTCGGGCGATGACTTGAGGCTCCAGGTCCTTAATCAGGCTGGCATCGCCGCTCTGGCTGGCGGCGCTGATCTTATCCTTCAGCTTGAGGGTGAGGCTGTCTTCACTGCTCAGGCCGGCGCCGTCGGTGACCTTGAGGGAGAGGACCACCTCTTCATCCTGCAGCAGCTCACTGGCATCCAGGGTGAGCGTGTCACTGCTCAAACCGCTAAGTTTAACCTCTGGGCCTTTGGTCTTTTGCCACTGGTAGCTGGCATCGCCCGCATTAAACAGGGTAACGCTTGCCTTGAGGGAGAGGGTTTCATGATTCCAGGTTTGCTGATCCGGGCCCAGTTCGACACTCGGGGCCTGGGCCAAGGGGGGCGTGACGGTACCGCCGTTACCCGCATCGGTATTGCTATCCTCTGAACCGCCGCAGGCCGTGAGCCCTAGGGCGATACAGGCGGGGAGTATCCATGGTTTCATTGTTAACACCTCATTTCCATTTTGCGACATTCTGATAGCAATCGTCGCTGAATGCAAATGAAAATAAAAAATTATCTAATAAAAACAATGATTAAGACGGTATTTTGACGCCTGCAACTTTTTGACGGTGAGATGACCAAGCGATTTAACCCCTGGAATCGACCAAGAAGTAACATCTCGAGCCATGGCAGTTCGCTAATGCCGATTTCCAGCTATTTCTGAGCGCTTGGGCGAGGCGTTAATGTGGAGATCGGTTAAAAAGATTGGCTAATTGTGATCTACTACTAATTAGGTAATTATATCTGCTGGCACTCTGATGTATTAAGGGTTATTAGTTTAAGTATTATCAGCTTAACTGATTTTGCCTGAGCCCAAATTGGTTCAGGTTTTTTTATCTGGGTACTTTAATCCAGGCGCTTTAATCCAGGCGCTTTGATGCCTGTCGACCCGGTGTAGTGAATTGGCCATAAAAGGAAGCGAATATGTCTGAACAAAACCGCCAGGAGGTACTGGCGATGACGGGAGCGTCCGAGCAGGAGGCCGGCTTGATGGAGCGGATCAAGTCGGTACGATTTCAACTAAGACTCAACGTGTTTCTGATCATCTTTGCCTTTATCTTCCTCGGCTACAAGGGGATCACTGGCATGCTGGATGCGGGAGATGCCATAGGTGAACTCTATGGCCAGGGGATGCAGCATAGCATCAGGGCCGGTAAGGTGCTCAACGAGCTGGAGAAGGCTCGCAGCGGGTTGCTGCTCGGCTTTCAGCATGACCCGGCCAACGCCTTCGCCGATATGCACAATCACCCCTTGAGCTTTCATGTCGATTCAAGTCGCGCCTCAATAGAGGCGCTGCATGAGATCATCGACAATCAGATCCTGGTATCAGACCTTGCCGATGATGAGCGTGCTCAGGTCGACCGTCTAGTGTCACTGCTGGATAGGGTGACAGAGCAAGGCTTTAACCCCGCCATTGATGCCTTGAGCCAGGGGGAATACAAGCGCTCTAATCAGCTATTGCTGGAGAAGATCAACCCGCTGTTTAAGGATATTACCAGCCAGGCCCAGGCCTTCCTAGATATGCAGATAGGTGAGGCCAAGGAGAGCTATGAGGCCTCCCAGGAAACCGTCTCTCTCTATATCTGGCTGGTGGCCATTTTCTCCGGCGTTGCCATGCTCGCCATCAGTGTCAGCTCTGTGTTTATCATTCGCCGGGTGAGCCTGTCAGTGGTGCAGCTCGAAGAGACGGCGGTGGATATTGCCGCCGGCGATCTCACCAAGCGTATTCGCCTCGGCGGCCATGACGAGTTTGCCCATATCGCCGAGCATGTGAATCGCATCGCGGCGGATTTCCAGCAGGCGGTAACCAACACCCATGCGTCTACCTCGAGACTCGCCAGTGCGGCCGAGGAGAATGCCGTGGTGTCGACCCAGACCCAGCGTAACGTGCTGGATCAACAGCAGCAGACCCAGCTGATTGCCACCGCCATTCATGAGTTTACCGCGACGGTGCGCGAGGTCGCCCAGAGCGCCGCGGCCGCGGCCAGTGCCTCAGAGGATGCCAACGGCGCCGCCCACGGTGCTCAGGATGTAGTGGATGAGAGTATCGCCGTTATCCAGGCGCTGGCGCAGGAGCTAAGCCGAGTCAGTGATGCGATGACCCTGCTGGCGCAGCACTCAAATGAGATAGGCACTGTGGTGGATGTGATCCAGGGGATCTCAGAGCAGACTAACCTGCTGGCGCTTAACGCGGCCATCGAGGCGGCGCGGGCAGGCGAACAGGGCAGAGGCTTTGCGGTGGTGGCCGATGAGGTGCGCTCCTTGGCTAAACGTACCCAGGATTCGACCGAGGAGATCCAGAAGACGATTCAACGCCTGCAACAGGGGGCGCGAGATTCGATGCAGATGATGCAGAGCGGCACAGATCAGGTGCAACTCAGCGTGGATAAATCCTTGATGGTGCGTGACGCCCTGCAGCAGATCTTAAACAGCATCGAGGAGATCAACGCGCTTAATGCGCAGATCGCCACCGCCTCTGAGGAGCAGAGCTCGGTGACCGAGGAGATCAACATCAATATCACCAACATCAGTGAGATCTCGGATCAGACCGCCGAGGGCGCCAGGCAGAGCAGCGATGCCACCGAAGATCTCGCCAGGCTGGCGGAGTCGATGGAGGCGGATATCGCCCACTATAAGGTGTAGTAGCCTAATAAATGAGGCAATAAAAAAGGCAGTCGATTGACTGCCTTTTTCGTTCTCTAAGATAGGCGCTTACGCTTCTAGCTTGGCCAGCTCGGCCTTCTGCTCGCTGAGCTTGTCCATATCGCGTTGGAACTCGGCCAGCTTGGCGCGCTCCTTCTCGATAACCGCTTCCGGCGCCTTGGCCACGAAGCCCTGGTTGTTCAGCTTGCCTTCGATGCGCTTGGCTTCACCGACCAGCTTCTCCAGCTGTTTGTCGATACGCGCCATCTCGGCGGCCACATCGATAAGACCCGCCATAGGGATCAGCAGCTCCATCTCGCCCACCAGTTGGGTGGTCGACATAGGCGCCGTCTCATCGTCGCCAAGAATCGTCATAGATTCCAGCTTGGCTAGGGTCGCGAAGAAGGTTTGGTTGGCTTCGACGCGGGCCTTGTCTTGCTCGCTGACGCTGCGTAGCAGGGCGTTAAGCGGCTTGCTCGGCGCTATGTTCAGCTCGGCGCGGATGTTACGCACGGCAACGATCACCTGCTTAACCCACTCCAGATCTGCCATGGCGGCTTCGTCTACCTTGTCTGCCTGATATTCAGGGAAAGGCATTAGCATAAGGGTGTCACCCTCGACGCCCGCCAGCGGCTTAACGCGCTGCCAGATGGTCTCTGTCAGGTATGGCATCATAGGGTGCAACAGACGCTGCATGGCTTCCAGTACGGTGACCAGGGTATGACGGGTACCGCGCTGCTCGGCCTCTGAGCCGTTTTGCAGTACCGGCTTGGTCAGCTCCAGATACCAGTCACAGAACTGGTTCCAGGTGAACTCGTACAGGGTGTTGGCCGCTAGGTCGAAACGGTAGTTCTCCATGTGCTCGTCAAACGCCTTCACCGTCTGGTTGAACAGGCCGATAATCCAGCGATCCGCCAGCGACAGCTGCATCTCGCCATCCGCTGCGCCCTTAGGCGACTGAGGACCACAATCTTGATCTTCGGTATTCATCAACACATAGCGCGACGCGTTCCAGATCTTGTTACAGAAGCTGCGGTAACCGTCGAGACGCTTCATGTCCCAGTTGATGTCACGGCCGGTAGAGGCCATGGCAGCCAGGGTGAAACGCAGGGCGTCGGTGCCGTGGGCCTCGATGCCTTCGCTAAACTCTTTGCGGGTGCTCTTCTCAATTTTGGCGGCCAGCTGAGGCTGCATCATGTTGCCGGTACGCTTCTCAACTAAAGCTTCGAGATCGATACCGTCGATCATGTCCAGTGGATCCAGTACGTTACCCTTAGACTTGGACATCTTGTTGCCCTGTTCGTCGCGGATAAGGCCGGTCACATAAACTGTCTTAAACGGCACCTGCGGCTTGCCGTCTTCATCCTTGATGAAGTGCATGGTCATCATGATCATGCGCGCTACCCAGAAGAAGATGATGTCGAAACCTGTTACCAACACGTCGGTGGGGTGGAAGGTCTTGAGCGCCTCGGTGTCGTCCGGCCAGCCTAGCGTCGAGAAGGTCCACAGCGCCGAGCTGAACCAGGTATCCAGTACGTCTGGGTCTTGGCGCAGCACGACGGAGTCGGCCAGGTTATGCTTGGCGCGTACCTCGGCCTCGTCGCGGCCGACATAGACCTTGCCCGCCTCGTCATACCAGGCCGGGATACGGTGACCCCACCACAGCTGACGCGAGATACACCAGTCTTGAATGTCACGCATCCAAGAGAAGTACATGTTTTCATACTGCTGTGGCACAAACTTGATGTCACCGTTCTCAACCGCTTCAATAGCCGTCTTGGCCATAGGGGCAACGGCCACATACCATTGGTCGGTCAGAAGGGGCTCGATCACTACGCCGGAGCGGTCGCCATAAGGCACCTTGAGGGCGTGTGGGTCAATCTTACCCAGCAGGCCGAGTGACTCGAATTCTTCGACGATGGCGGTGCGCGCCTTGAAACGATCCATACCGGCGAAATGCTCTGGCAGGCTGTTATCCAGCTCGCCGTTGGCGGTGCCGTCGGCGTTAACCACTTCTGCCTGGCTACGGATGGCGGCGTCTATGGTAAGAATGTTGAACATAGGCAGGTTGTGACGCTTACCTACCTCGTAGTCGTTGAAGTCGTGGGCCGGGGTGATCTTCACACAGCCGGTACCGAACGCCATGTCGACATAGTCGTCGGCCACGATAGGGATGCGGCGGTTGACGATAGGCAGCAGGATGAACTTGCCGATCAGCGACTGATAGCGCTCATCGTCTGGGTGCACCGCAACCGCGCTGTCGCCCAGCATGGTCTCGGGACGAGTCGTCGCCACTTCCAGGTAGTCTTTACCGTCGGCGGTCAGTTCGCCGTCGGCCAGCGGGTAGCGGAAGTGCCACATGCTGCCCTGCTTCTCTTTGTTCTCGACTTCGAGATCTGAAATCGCAGTGTGTAGCTTAGGGTCCCAGTTAACCAGGCGCTTACCACGGTAGATGAGGTCGTCGTTATACAGGCGGACAAACACTTCTTGCACGGCGGCAGACATGCCTTCGTCCATGGTGAAACGCTCGCGGTCCCAATCGACCGAGGCGCCCAGGCGGCGCAGCTGCTTGGTGATGGTGCCGCCAGACTGATTTTTCCAGTCCCAGATACGGTCGATAAAGTTCTCACGGCCCAGGTCGTGACGGCTCTTGCCCTCTTCGGCCTCTACCTTGCGCTCCACCAACATCTGCGTGGCGATACCCGCGTGGTCGGTACCTACCTGCCAAAGGGTGTTCTTGCCCTTCATGCGCTGGTAGCGGATCAGGGTATCCATGATGGTGTCCTGGAAGGCATGACCCATGTGCAGGCTACCGGTCACGTTTGGCGGCGGGATCATGATGCAGTAATTGCCTTTTGACTCATCGCCGTGGGGTTTAAAGTATCCTTTCTCTTCCCAGTTCTGGTACAGAGCCTGTTCGATTGACTGTGGGTTGTATGTCTTTTCCATAGGAGCGTGTGCTTCTCAAACTAATTAATTTGGTTGTTGGGTCGTCAGGGGGATCCCTAACTCGCGATACTGGCGATAACGATCGCGGGCGGTCGCTTTCATGGCAGCATCGTCGGCAACGAAGTCGATAATCTGGCCAAAGTTTACCGCAAATTGCGGCGCTTGGTCTGCAAGATTAATCAGAAGATGACGATTTTTATTGGGGCCCAATTTATCGAAGCCAATCTCTACCGGTGCGCCACCCGTCGGCCCTTCGCCCTTGAGGTTATGGGGCACGAAGGCAGAGGGTTCAAATTGCCATAAAATTTCGTCAACCTCATAGGCCTGTTGCTGGTCGTTGCAGTGGATATACACCAGCTGTTGGCCGCGATAAGCCTGCTCGGCAAGCCGACAGGCTAAAAGATAGATACTCTCCCGAGGCGAACTCGCCACCTGAGGTGCGGCAGAAGCGGCTTGTGGCATCAAATAAAACAAGGCGTTAGGCATCATCTGACTCTATGTCGCTCGTGTCTGGCTAGGCGTTGACGAAAGAGAGGATTTTACACTAAAAGTGAGTTGTTAAACCAGAGGGGGAGGGGATTTGTCGAATAACAAATTGGGGAATATTTTTGTGGTTATAGCGTCTACCTGACTCTGGTACTTGGTTGAGGCGTTTTAAACCATACCCTCATGGTTTATCAATTGCCTGTCCGGCGGGGAATGTGTTTGAAGCTTTAACCCTCATTGTTATGAATAGCCTGCGGCTCGCTTATGTGCAGATACGGCTTCGGGACGCTGTGCGCCATCCATGGCCGCTTAACGAAAACATCCCTGTTTTCGATACCCTCAGCCATATCTACACTGGGTTATTATCTCTCTTCGATTTACCCGCATTTGGTAAGCATGGGTATTTGACATGAGGTTGGAAGGCCAAGGGCTTTTGGAATTGAATTTTGCCCGCTGAAGACCAATGCTACATAGTTTTGAATAGCTTGGTAGCAGGTGCAACGTATTGATACACCGATTTTTTTGTCGAGTAGACGACACTTGTTACCAAGTGCCGCCCCTCTAAGAACCGTACGTGCAACTTTCACTGCATACGGCTCAAGCCTCCACTAAGGCATCATTGATACCCAGCAACTTATAACGCAGTCGGGACAGGCTCTTTCCAAGAGTTACGAGCTAGCCTTTTAGATTTTCTCTTCACCAAATATTCTTGGTATTGAGGGTCAAAAGGGGTCGCTGCATTCTTGATTTTTACGTGTCGCTCGAT
>NZ_JAKEVJ010000077.1:0-22910 GCF_022398425.1 Shewanella sp. Isolate7
CATATAACGCACCTTGAATGGATTCACATACGTTCATCATACTGACTACCTAGCACTTACCCGAATTGTGGTTTTCAGGAGGAACGTCCTCTCACGATTCTTTTCCCACTCAGCCTAACGGCCAAGTTTCGTTACATTGTCCGAGCCGCTGCTTTATTCAGGCTCGTAGGTTCATCTGGTGATACAGATGGTTCACTCGTTAAGCGGTGAACAACGCTTCATACGACCTCAGGTCGCACGGACAGAAATCAGTTAGCGCAAAGGCTCTTAAAGCAAAAAGTCTCATTAGGAAATGTATTGCGATACCGAGATGGTAATACTTTAAATACCAACGCAACGATGCTGTGTTGGTATTTGATGGCTTACGCTAATCTAAACGTTGACCTCGTAAAAAAGTCATTGTTTTTGTATAGCCTCCAAGATCTATGTCAAATGTTTCTGCACCATCATAGGGCCAATGATATCCACGTATAGTAATCTTATTTCCAGACCTCATTTGTGAATCTAAACTTTCGTTCAAAGGCAAGCAGCCATTAACATTTGTTTCGATTAAATCATTATTATCGACTCTAATCATTCCTTTCTTTTTAGGATAGTTATGACCAGAAATGCATAATATCTCTTCATCTTTATCTGATATATTTAACCACAGATAGATATTGCTATTTAATTTCATTTCTCCAAAATCTTTCGAAATCTTATACGCTTTTCTCGAAACGGTAATAACCTGTTTGTCAGTCATCTCATCATTCTTTATGTGAAATGACCATGAGTTTTTAAATACACTATTTACATCTGCATTTTCTCGATCGTACCTGCAAGAGAAACTCTTACAGCTTTCTGTAACCTTTGGATCAAACCGTTTTGCGACCGAACCTGAACCATCTGAGTATAGATGACCGACATATCGACCAAAATCGAATATTTTAACTTCCTCTGTAACCCCGAACTGGGGAAATGTAATGATTATAAAATAAAAAATACCTTTAACTTGTTGTTTCAAATCACAGCTCCTAATGTATCATATTCTACTGTTTTGCAAGTCTTTTCATGAATATAAGCCTTAGGCTTTCCCTAAAAATGTGTTCATGCTTTCTATCGCTATAATCAATTTTTCTCAACTTATCTAAGCATCTGCCTAATCTTGCTAACGTTAATATTAGGCAACTTGAATTTAGTTATTGATCAATTTTCCATATTTCATTACCACCAATTCCATAAAAGAAATTCTCTTTAAATTTAAATGGCTCTATTTTGGTTACTCCAATTAAATCGAGTAGTTGGCTTGGTAGTACTGGTTTGCATTTGCTGTTTGATCTTTTAATGGCGTTGATAAATTTTTTATCGACTGTCAAAAAATAATCAATATTATTAACTTCTCCAGTCCACAAATGGAAAGCATCAATATATTGTTCGTCTTTTTGCAGCATTCGACACATTTCTTGATATCTTGAAATATTTTTGAGATTATTTATCATACATTCAGGCAGTGTTTTGGACTGTATTAAATTCAACGCACTATCTTCAATACCTTTTGTATTTAGCCACTTGCAAAATTTTACAACGTTGCTGGTATTAAGGTAGTGAGTCAATTGTGATTGAAAGAAATAAGACCTTTCTATTGCTGGTTCGACCTCTCTCATTTCATAGCTAGGAAACAAATTACCTAGGGAAGGTGCGAACAAGTCGTCGCACAGCTCTGGCTTTGATAGCAGCGACAGTTCAAGGCATTCAACTGAGGGCATGCCGAGGCCTGCTGAAGTTGAATAACGCCGAAATGGTGTTGCTATCAAAGCCCCGCAGGGCGAGGCTTACAGCGGTATTTGCTGCGTTACAGTTCTTGCGAAGGACTAGGGCCATTCGCTGCAAACTGTGCCTAGCATCTATCCACTTTAAGCACACGCAGAGCAAGCTCTGTATGCAGACAACTCACCACAATTAATCAGTTTTGATATAGTTGGTAACAGATCAAACTCATCCCTCAACCAATTACTGGGCTTGCCTACTGGTGGTTTTCTAACATAACCAATAACACCATCTATTTTCGTGGGCATCATTATGTTTCCGAAGGTAACAATATTTTGATCAATTAGTACGGATGCCATTGTTTATCCCTGATACTATCTATGCCAGCGTAGTTAGTAAATAATACTAACATTGAAGATAACTCATTGAACTGTATACATATAAACCTAACTGATGGTTGGGTATCCATCGTAAATATGTGCATGAACACAAAAGAATAGCAGGTACGACTGCATAGACTACACAAAACCATTTCACATTAGTTTTCTATAATCATATCCTTATTAACTGTATTTACAGTTATGAACAGTGTGACTGATTTTGGGGCAAAAATAACCCAGCCTTTAGATTCGCTACTCGCGCCAAATACCGCCAAATCGAAGAGGCGTTGGATATCCAGTGTAAACACGATTTTGGCCTTCGAAATCTGGGCCAAAAATGTTCCCGACATTTTTTGGCATTCCCTCCATCCGTGGAGGTCAGATAATTTCGCAGAGCCCACAGGGATGTGCTCGAACAACCTCCCTGTTTAAAGGCCAGTTCGGCATCCATGCCTCTCGTTCGTTAGCATGAAGCAGTGCTTCACTCACCGTGCCAAAATAGTGTTTGCACGATCCCCGCCGGACAGGTGATAGATTGCCATGAAGGTACGACCTTCAACTCGCATCCCAACAACAAACTCGGTAGACGCTACAGCAGCGAAATGTGAACAAACAAGCCCGCCGGACAGGCGCTAGGTTGCCATGAAGGTACGACCTTCAATGCCCCAACCAAGTGACCACTCAGCCAGCGGCCACCACACTAAAGGGTAAACGGCAAAAACCTAGTTTTGCCTTGTAAACGCCTGGCAAATATTCTGCTCGCCTATCTGCTTGGCGCGCTTGAGCGCCACCTCGGCATTACTCAGGTACTGCTCCAGGTTCTGGCCCGTCTGGTAGCTGGCGATCCCCATGCAGATCCCCGTACCCAGGCCGATCTCGTTGAGGCCATTTAACGACTTCACCGCGAAATGGTGGGCATCGTCCGAGTTGGTGTCGGGCAGGATGACGATCAGCTTGCCCAGCTGCCAATGGGACATCTGGTAGTTGACCGGCAGGGTTCTGAGGATATGGATCTCCACCTCGCGCTGACGATTCTCCAGCTGACCTATGTCGCTCATGTGGCTCAGCATGCTCTCGGCGGTGATGTCGATCAGCAGCAGGCTGGAGTGCTCACGGCTGGTGGCACTGAGGGACTTAAAGTAGTCATCCAGATCCCTGAGGTTGACTAAGATGGCGCTGCGGTGAGGGATGAAGTCGCCCGAGTCCTGCAGCAGGGCGCGCTTCTGCGCCTGCTCCAGGGTACAGACGATATGTTCTATCTCACCGGCGGCGTCGAGGTGGCCCTTGAGGGTCGCCTGCAGACAGGTATTCTCCTTGCTGTTGGGGTCACAGAGGATCTGCCCCTTCCAGTTGCCCTGCAGCAAGATCTGCTGGGTGATCCTCGGCCACTGGGAGCTGAGATCGTTGTTGAGCAGCTCGGTGAGGTTCTTGCCCTGAATATCATGGATGGAGACCAGCTGCATGAAGGCCTGGTTGGCCAGCTCCAGCATGCCGTTGGCCTGCACCAGGGCGCAGGGGATGGCATTGTCGTTCAATAGCTCGTTGAGCTTGGCCTGATGCTGGGCCTTTCTGAGCTGAGACACATCCTCGAAGGTCACCAGATAATATTTCTCCTGGCGACTGCGACGCGGCGAGCTGGTGACAGTGATCGCTAGATGACTGCCGCCTGGCGAGTCGAAGTCGATGACTCCCTGCCACTTGTTGTTGGCCTCCAGCTGGGCGGCTACTTCGGCGTACTGCTCGTTCTCAAACTGCAAGATGCGTTGCAGGTTTCGATCCTGCAGCTCATCCAGGGGCAGACACAATAGCTCGGCGGCCTTCTCGTTGGCGGTCATCACCCGGTTCTTGTCGTTGATGATCACGCAGCCGATATCCTGGTGGAACAGGCGGTGAGCCAGCTCTATGCTGTATTCCCGCGAGCGCTGACCTATGCGGTAGGAGTGGCTCAGCAGGATCAGCGCCAGTGCCAGCAGGGTGAGTACCACGGCACCGACGATTAAGATGTTGCGCCACTCGGAGAACAGCTCGGCGATGGCGTCGTTGCGCACATAGGAGACCAGGTAGTATTCCCGGCGCGTCTCATACTGAGTGGTCAGCTCTATCTTGAGGTAGACGAAGGTGGCGTCGTCGCCATGGAATTGGCCGAAGTTGCTCATGGCCATCTTGCGCCATAGCGCCGGATAGGTCTGACGCAGGCTGCCGCCCATGGTATCCGGGATGCGGTTGATGGTCGGCTTGCTCTCGGCGCCGGCGTACAGCAGCCCCTGGGTGTCGAGCATTAGCAGCGGCGACTCGGCGCTGGAGTAGGCGGGCTTGATGCTCTTTAGCATGCGAGTCATCGACTGATAGGTCAGCAGGTAGCCGCGCACGCTCTGGTCGGGATTCTCAAGCCAGGCCAGCTGATAGAGGTAAGGCTCCAGCTTGCCCTTGATGGGGGTAAATTCCAGCGGCGAGGTGTAGACCTCGTTGCCGCCCATGTTGCGCGCTCCGCCCAGCAGCGAGGGTGGTAGCGGGTCACGGCTAAAGTCGTTGGTGGTGGAGAATTTATACTTGCCCTGGGGATCGAACAGGGCGATATCGAGCAGCTCGGGAATGTTGCGTATCATCACCTCCCAGCTTTCCTGTAGCTTGCGCTGACGCACCTCGCTGGGGATGGTCAGGTAGCGCTTGAGCAGTTCATCGTTGGCAAACATCTGGGTACGAAACTGCTGGAAGGAGACCTTGTCGGCGATCAGGGTGCCGACAGATTGCAGCTCGCTGTATCTCTGGGTCGCCCAATCTTCCTGCAGGCGGCGCTCGCCCAGGGTGATGATGACGTTAGTGAGAAGCAAGACGCTGATCAGCAAGATGATGATCTGGGTGACCACCGAGAAGATGCGTTGCGCAGACCAGTGCAGGCCCTGTCCGGCGATCAGTTGTGGTTGTTTCTGCGTCAGCATTGCAAGCGGTGTTTCCCGAGTGATTTTGCGGCTATGTTAGCATGATTTTCGCCGCAGAACACAGTCGGTTACAAACCGGCAACGCTAGCCGACGACCCCAAGTTTTCTGTGTTTAAATTCAGCCTTGGCCTCACTGACCAGCTCACGGCAGCGGTCGATATCCACACCTTGCAAGCCCTCGATGGCAGACACCTGCACCTGCTCTATATAGCTTGGTGCTTGGCGGATAAAGTCCCACAACGCCTGATAAGCCCCCTTGAGCTTAGGCTGACAGTGTGTGAGATAGGCCGCCTCGGTATCGGCGTTGAGGGAGATAGAGAGGGCGTCGACCACCTGGGACAGCTCAGGCAGTATGTTGCGCCGGTGAAACAGGTTACCCAGGCCGTCGGTGTTGACTCGAACCCGGCCGCCGCGGCGCTTTATTTCCCGCGCCACCTCGAGCAGGGTGACTAGGTTGAGTGTCGGCTCGCCATAGCCGCAGAACACATATTCGTCGAACTGACTGACCTCGCCAAGCAAAGGGATGATCTCCTCGCTCTTGGGTTGATGGTCGAGATCCAGCTGATACTCATGCACCTGCTTGCTGCCGTTATGCTTGGGGCAGAACAGGCAGCGCAGGGTGCAACGCCCTGTGATGTTAAGGTAGCGGCTGTTGCGAATATCGTAGACTAAGGTGGACTGGCTCATGGCTCTCACGGGTAAGCTGTGGTGAACAAGCCCTTGGTAAGGCGGCTCGTAAAGGTGATGGCACGAGTCTACCGCGTTTGACGCGGCGAAAACGTCAGCTGGATCAAAAAGGGAGGCTTAGCCTCCCTTTGAATGTATCTCCACTGTCAATCAGGACTGTTCACCTTCGATGCGATAGCTGCGGGGTTGCCACCACCAACGGAAGAGGCGTCTGATATCGTTGAGAATGATATAGAGCACGGGGACCAGTACCAGGGTCACCACAGTCGAGAAGAGGATACCGAAGGCCAGCGAGGTGGCCATGGGGATCACTATCTGCGCCTGCAGGCTGCGCTCTAAGATGATAGGCACCAGGCCGACGAAGGTGGTCATAGAGGTGAGGATGATCGCGCGAAAACGATAACAACCTGCGTCTATGGCCGCCTCTTTCAGCGGCAAGCCCTGGGCTCGGGCGCGGTTGACGAAGTCCACCAGGATCAGCGAGTCGTTCACCACCACCCCGGCCAGCGCCACGATACCACACAGGCTGAGGACGCTCATGGAGAGTCCCAGGATGAAGTGGCCGAACAGGGCGCCGATGATGCCAAAGGGGATCACCGACATGATGATCAGCGGCTGGCTGTAGGACTTGAGTGGAATCGCCATCAGCGCATAGATGGTGAACATGGCAAAGAAGAAGCCCTGAATAAGGCCTATCATGGCGCTCTGTTCATCGGCGCTGCCACCATCGAGTGTGGTGGATATGTGGCGATACTTGCTCTGGAGATAAGGCAGGAAATCCTTCTGGATCTCACCAACCACCTTAGAGGGCTCGACCACGTTCTTGTTGGCGTTGGCGACCACGGTGATGGCGCGGCGGCCATCTACACGGGTGATCGACGAGTAAGAGTCGCCCAGCTCGATATTGGCTACGCTAGAGAAGGGCACAGAGGTGCCTTGGGGCGTGCGGATCATCATGTTTTCCAGATGCCCCAGGGTGCGGCGCTGCTCGAGCGGATAGCGCACCATCACCTTGACCTCTTCCTTGTTGCGCAAAATACGCTGGGCCTCATAGCCGTAGAAGCCGTAACGCACCTGGCTGGCCAAGTCCGACAGGGTCAGCCCCAGGGCCTCGGCCTCGGGTTTGATCGCCAGGCGGATCTCGTGGCTACCCGAGGAGTAGTTATCCGAGATGTCATACACCCCCTCGTAGGTGCGCAGCTTCTGTTTCAGCTCGTCGGCGGCCTGGGAGAGCTGCTCCAGGTCGCTCGAGGTGAGCCTGAAGGAGATATCGCCACCGGCGTCGTTGGTGCTGGCGTTGATGTTGAGCTTCTTCACCGAGATCAGCTCCGGCAGCGCCTTGCGCCAGGCATCGGCGATGGTGACACCGTCCACGTCCCTGTCTTCACCCTTGGTCAGCTCGGCGAAGATAAAGGCCGAGGTGCGCGACCCCATGTTGATGAAGCTGTGTTTCACCACAGGATAGCCGTAGTCGTCTTCCATCTGATCGTTCATCACATAGAGGGCGTTCTCGATCTCCTTGACCACCTTGAGGGTGTTGGCCTCAGAGCTGCCCACATCCATCTCCAATCTCACCTGAATGAAGTCGGACGGGATATCGGGGAAGAAGACCCAGCGCACCTTACCGCTGGCGACCAAAGCCACCGAGAGGATGAGCACGCCCACGAAGGTGGCGACCACATTGTATCTGTGCTCGATACAGTGGCCGATGAAGGTGCGGTAGTTATGATGGATAAAGTGTTGCACCTTGTTGTTAAGCGCCATCTTAGTGCGCACAAATCGGTTGGGATTAGGATTCGGGCGGCGCGGCTTAAGGTGTGCCAGGTGCGCCGGCAGGATAAGCTTTGACTCCACCAGTGAGAAGGCGAGACAGAGGATCACCACTAGGCCAATCGATTTCCAGATGATCGCCATGGGGCCGGACACCATGAGCATGGGGATGAAGGCGGCTATGGTGGTCAGAACGCCGAAGGTGGCGGGCATGGCGACCTTGTGGGCGCCCTTGATCACATTGTCCAGCGAGTGGCCGTGGCGCTCGATCTCGGTATAGGCGCTCTCGCCGATGACGATGGCGTCATCCACCACTATCCCCAGCACCAGAATAAAGGCGAACAGGGTCAGCATGTTGATCGACAGCGAGAAGGGCTCCAGCGGCATGATCAGCATGGCGCCGAGGAAACAGACAGGCAGACCCAACATTACCCAGAAGGCCAGACGCAATTCGAGGAACAGCGCCAGTATGATAAACACCAACAAAGCACCGTAGAACATGTTCGACAGCATCATGTTGAGACGACCCTTGAGGTAGTGGGTCAAGTCGCCCCAGGTATCCAGTTGAGTGGTTGCCGGCAGGGTGGCTCGGCGCTCCTCCACATAGGCCTTCACCTGGGAGGAGATATCCAGCGCGTTCTGATCGTCGACGCTCAGCACCTCGATGATGGCCGCGGGCTTGCCGTTGAAACGGGTATATTCCAGACGTTCCTCGAAGTCGTCGCGTATGTTGGCCACCTCGGGAAGCATGATGCGGCTGCCATCTTTACGTGTCTTGATTACTATCTTGGCAAAGTCATCGCCCGTGTAGGCCTGGCCCTTGGTGCGCAACAGTATGTCGCCATCCTCGGCGCGAATCGAGCCGCCGGGCAGGTCGATGGAGGAGTTACGCACCGCTATGGCCACCTCGGCGAAGCTCAGGCCGTACTCGCGTAGCTTGTCTTCCGATACTTCTATGCCTATCTCATAGTCGCGCACACCTGTGACCTGGGCACGGGTAACGGCGGGCAGAGCGGTGATCTCCTTGCGTATGCTCTTGGCCAGCTCCTTCATCTCGTGCAGGTTCATGTCGCCATACACAGAGACCCAGATGACGTTGTTTTCCGGCTTGATACGGAAGATGTTGGGCTTTTCGATATTGTCGGGGAAGGTGGCGATGGCGTCGATGCGTAGCTTGGCCTCGTCGAGGATATCCTGGGCATCGAAACCGTCTTCAACTTCGATGGTGACATTACCCGCGCCTTCGCTGGCGACCGAGGTCACCTTCTTGATGCCGCTGATATCCTGGATCGCCTCTTCGATCTTGATGTTGATCCCTTCTTCGATCTCCTGGGGAGCTGCGCCGGGATAAGCCACGGAAATTTGCAAATAGTTCAGCTCGAAGGAGGGAAAGATCTCCTTGTTGATCAGCAAGGTGCTGAACAGGCCGCCGATCAACAGCGCAAACATCAAGAGGTTGGCCGCCACGCTGTTGCGGGCAAACCAGGCGATAATGCCTTTGTGGGTATTGGTCTCCATTACTGCTCACCTGCTGCCACTAAGGTCTGCTGTTCATCTTCCTCTTTGTCCTTGCTCTGGGACTTGTCCTCTTCGCCGATCACCTTCACCAGCTGGCCGGTGGCCATGTTGTTGATGGTGGTGAGCGAGATGCGCTCGCCATCTTCCAGGCTGTCCTTGATATAGACGTTTTCAATATCGCTGCGTACTACCTTGACCTCACGCATTTCTAGCGTATTGTCGTCACGAACTACGGCGACCTGATGATCCCTGACGATGTAGCGAGGCAGCTTGACTATCCTTTCGACCGTGCGCCCCTTGATGATGGCGTTAACGAAGCTGCCATATTTCAGCGGCAACTGACCTGCATCCTTATTCTGTCTGAGGTAAGGGTCTTTGACCTCGGCCACCAGATAGACCATGCGGTTGTCGGCGTCGATCACCCCTTCGCTGCGCACTATCTTGCCTGTCCAGTTCACTGTGCGGCCCGCCAACTCGGCGCTGAGGGTCACCTGGGTGTCTGGGTTGTCGATAGACTCCAGGTAGGCCAGTTCATGGTTGGCCAGTGGCAGGCGGATCTCGGCGATGCGGGTGTCGTACAGTTCACCCAGGTTAGTGCCCAGGGTGACATATTGGCCCAGATCTACGTTGCGAGACTTGATGATGCCGTCAAATGGTGCGCGTATGGTGGTGCGCTCCAGGTTGCGCTGGGCACGCGCCAGGGCTGCCTCGGCAAATTTGACGTTGGCTTGCTCCTTCTTGAGTTGAGGCACACGCAGGCCCAGCTCAGGCGGTACGCCGCCGTCATAACCTTTCCAGTCGTTCTTGGCCACCTCGCCGCGGGCGATCTCCTCGTCCAGTGCGGCCTTGGCCTGAGCCAGGGTAGCCTGAGCCTGCATCAGATCCGCCTCGTAATCTGAGGGCTCGATCTGCGCCAGCATATCACCGCGTTTGACTATGCCACCAGCGACAAACTTGTCCGAGATGGTCAGCATGCGTCCCTGCACCTCTGTGACCAGTTGGGTCTTGTTCTTGGGGAGCACCACGCCGTAGGAGGGCAGGTTGAGTGAGACGGTCTCACTCTTTACCTGCATCACATCCACTATGGGGACGGGCATCTCTTCCGCTTTCTGCTCAGGGGCTTCCTGAGTGCTTATCAAGAGTGCGGCAAATAGACCGAAGACGATCAGGATAAGGATGGGCGGGAAAACTCTTCGTAGGATAATTTTTATCATTGACTTCATGCTATTCCGTGCTGAGCTAATGCCCTATAAATTACCAGAGTCTACTCGGTGCGCAAAAGTCTTTTTGTAAATAAATTGTGTCAAATTTACTCTGTTAAACCAATTTAACATATTGAAAATCAAGTGAAGCTGGTGATGTTTGCTATCGACTTGTTAATTTTTCATAAAAAAGCGCCCCCTGGGGGACGCTTCATTGTCGAGATGGTAGACATGAGTCCAATAGTGCTTAGCGTTTCTTCTTGCCCTTCTTGGGGCTCTTCTTGTCGCTGCTCTTCACCTTCTTCTTGGTGGGCACCTTAGCTTCCTTATGCTTAGGGCGCAGCGAGTCGATCACCCGGCGTTTCAGCGGCTGCTCGATATAGCGTTCAATCTTGGCCACCACGCGCATGTCGTGGGCCTCCACCAGTGAGATGGCGGTGCCCTTGTTACCGGCGCGGCCGGTGCGACCTATGCGGTGCACATAGGTGTCGGCCGAGCGCGGCATGTCGAAGTTGATCACATGGGTGATGCCGTCGATGTCTATGCCCCGTGCCGCCACGTCTGTGGCCAGCAGCACGTTAACCTCACCCTTGGTGAAGCGTCCCAGCGCCTGAAAACGCGCCTTCTGTTCCATGTCGCCGCGCATGAAGGCGCAGTGGATACCGGCCTGCTGCAGCTGACCTTCCAGGCTGGCCACGACCTCACGGGTCTTGACGAAGACGATGGCGCGGCTCACCTCTTCACGCTTGAGGATGTCGCACAGTAGGGCGAACTTATGATCCTTATCGTCGGCAAGGTGCATCCATTGGTGGATCTTGGCCTTCTCGCTGCGCGGTGGCTTGGTCTCTATGGTGACGGGATTGGTCAGCAGCATCTCGGCGAAGCGGCTCACGCCACCGCCTTCCAGGGTGGCCGAGAACAGCATGTTGTGCTTGCGCTGCTGCGCCTCGATGGCGATGGACTGTACCGCCGACGAGAAGCCCATGTCCAGCATGCGGTCGGCTTCGTCGATCACTAAGATCTCTACCGACTGGGCGTCGAAGAGTTGCTTGTCCAGGTACTCCATCAGACGGCCGGGTGTGGCCACCAGAATGTCGATATTTTCCTTGAGCGCCTGCTCCTGAGGACCATAAGGTACGCCGCCGGTGATGATGGCAATATCCAGTCCCAGGCCGGTGGCCAGGTGAGAGGCGTATCTGTGTACCTGACTCGCCAGCTCACGGGTAGGCGTGAGGATCAGCACGCGCGCATGGCCCGAGTAGCGGCGCGGGAAGTCCAGCAGGTGTTGCAGCGCCGGTAACAGGAAGCTGGCGGTCTTGCCGGTTCCTGTCGGTGCCCGCGCCAGGATATCTTTATGCTCCAGGGCTAGGGGGATCGTCTGTTGCTGGATGGTCGTCGGGGCAAGATGGCCCATGGCCTTGAGCGACTCGAGCAGGGTGTCGTCAAGGTGGAAATCTTCAAATTGCATGCGCTGCGTCTCTCTAAATAATAGCGCGGCATTATACACCCAAACCTGAGTAAAGTGCGAGGCCGCTTGCCTCGCGTCATCGCCGCGCCTTAGAGCTTGAGATAGAAGGCCTGGGTCAGGGCGACCATCGCCTCGCTGTACTCCCCTGAGGCCGTGCGTATGCTGAGGCTTTCTGTCTTCACCTCTGTGCTCGGCGCGCCGTGGCTCAGGCATAGCAGGTGGCGCTGAGGTGCCTTGGTCGGGGTAGTGGTGATATCGACCCTGGCCTGGAGCGCCAACTCGCATTGGGGGAGCAGCGACAGGAATCTGTCCAGGCTGGCAGCGGGCAGGATCAGGCTCGCCTGGCCCTGTGGGGTGAGCAGGTGCTTGATGGCCGTTAGCAGGTCTGCGAATGCCAGGCTGTCTGTGTGTCTGGCCTGGGCGCGCTTGTCGCATTGGGCTTGGGGACCGTTATCGAAATAGGGCGGGTTGCAGAGGATATGATCAAACTGAGCCTGATCCTGCGCCTGAGCAAGGGGGTACCATTCCAGCAGATCCGCCTGGGTTAGCGAGATGCGATTGCGCCAGGGGCTCTGGTCGATATTATGCTGACAGTCCCTGGCCGCCATGGGGTCTATCTCCAGCGCCCGTATGCAGGCCTCGCTACGCTGGGCCGCCATCAGGCTCAGCAGACCACTGCCCGCGCCGATATCCAGTATGGTTTTTGCCTGAGTAAGTGGGGCCCAGGCGCCGAGCAGGACGCCATCTGTGCTGACGGGCATGCCGCAGTGGCTGTCATCGACGTGAAATTGCTTGAAGGTAAAGGGCATGGTCTGACGTTTGGGGATAGAAACTCTTGGGGCGCATTGTACGTGATTGCGCCAAGGGCAGAAAGTCCGCTGTTACAGGGGCGCAAAACAGTGAATCTTGCTAGGGCCAAATGTTGCCTGGTGTGACGGGTGAAAACAGGGTGTGGCGAGATTGTTAAATTTACGCTCTCACTTGCGTCGATCTGCCGCCCTGATCTTGTGTCTCATTAACCTTTTTGCTAATAGTAGGTCTTCCTGTCAGGGCTGAAAGCCTTGATTTGAGCCAGGTAAGCCAGTTTGAATGCATTTTTAGCGTTAGTTAATCCTGCTGTCGTTCAAGAAGTAGCCAAGAATGGGCTAGATTTACCACGGAGACGTGTAATAAGAGGTTTACACGCAATGAAGGTCGCGGTCATTAGCCGATAATTTCCACTAAGCGATTAAGATCATTATACAAAGCAGATTAACGGGGCGTTGTGTGCAGAATAATAAATTGAGTATGACGGATACATTGGGCTTAGGTTTTATGACCTTTGCCTTCTTCTTGGGGGCGGGTAACCTGATCTTCCCGCCACTGGCCGGATTCCTTGCCGGTGAGAATATGTCTTGGGCCATGATTGGCTTCCTGCTGACGGCGGTGACCCTGCCGCTGATCACCCTGATCGCCGTGGCGAAGGCCAATGGCAAGGTGATGGGCCTACTGCCGCCGCTGGTCGCGACCATGCTGGCGGTCGCCATCTATATCATCATAGGCCCGGCTTTTGCGGCGCCCCGCGCCGGTCTCGTCGCCTATGAGATGGGTTACAAGCCCTTCATCGAAAATGCCGAGGCGAGTTTTGAACTTGCCGGTGTGGTCTTCACCAGCTCACAACTCCTCTACACCAGCATCTTCTTCGGTATCGCCATGCTGTTATCGCTGTTTCCCGGTAAACTGCTGGACAGCGTGGGCAAGGTGCTGACCCCTATCATGATCATCCTATTGATGGGCCTGGCGCTCTCTGTGGTGATCCTGCCGGGCGCCGAGGTGGCGCCAGCCGTAGGCGATTATCAGGTGAACCCATTAACCAAGGGGATCATCGAAGGCTATAACACCATGGATACTCTGGCGTCGCTGATCTTCGGCATGCTGATCATCGATCTGCTGCGTAAGAAGGGCGTGGATTCGCCAAGAGAGCAGACCAAGTATCTGGTGCGTGCGGCCTTTATCGCCGCTGGTGGCCTGGCGTTTGTTTATATCTCGCTGTTCTATCTGGGCGCGACCGCCGGTGACCTGGCCGTGGGTGCCGATAACGGCGGGGTGATCCTGACCAACTATGTGAATCATCAGTTTGGTGCCTCGGGCCAGCTATTGCTGGCGGCCGTAGTGACCCTGGCCTGTCTGACTACGGTTGTTGGCCTGGTGTCTGCCTGCGCCGAATACTTCAACGAGCTGATGCCTCGCCTCTCTTATAAGCTACTGGTGGTGGTGATGAGTGTGACCTGCGCCGTGGTGGCGAACGTAGGCCTGGCGCAGCTGATCAGCATCAGCATCCCTGTGCTGGTCACCATCTACCCGGTAGCCATCGCCCTGGTGGCTGTGACTTACTTGACCGAGCGCTTCGCTCAGCCGGCCTTTGCCCACCGCATGGTGCTGAGCGTGGCCCTGGTGTTTGGCATCATCGACGGCCTCAAGGCTGCGGGTGTCGACATGAGCGTGTTCGATGTGATGCCACTGTCGGCTCAAGGTATGGCCTGGTTACTGCCGACGGCAATTACCATTTTTGCCTGCTTAGTGGTCAAACGCCAGAGCGGCGAGGCGGTACTCAATTGATGTCGTTTACGCCCATAGCGTAAGATAACGGTGTTAACTTTGAGAGTTAGCACCGTTTTTTTATCTGATAAGGAAGTGTTGCATGTCGGCTCAAGCTCAAGCCCATCATCTGGATCCTCTCATCGAGCCCTTTCTCGATGAGCTCTGGGCCGCCAAGGGGCTGAGCGATCACACGCTGCAGGCCTATCGTAGCGATCTGAGCCACTTCGATCGCTACCTTCAAAAGCAGCGCTCCAGCCTGTTGTCGGCCAGTCAGGCCGAGGTGCGGAACTACTTGGCTCAAAGGGTCGAACAGGGTTTTGCCAAGACCAGCAGCGCCAGGTTGCTCAGTAGCCTGAAGCGCTTCTATAAATACCTGCTGGCGAAGAAGCTGATCGAGGTCGACCCCATGGCGATGATCAAGCCGCCCAAGCTGGCACGAAAGCTCCCCGACGCCCTGAGCGAGGCAGATGTGGATCGCCTGCTCAACGAGCCCAATCGGGAAGATCCCGTCGAGGCCAGGGACCGCGCCATGCTGGAGCTGCTCTATGCCAGTGGCCTGCGGGTGTCTGAGCTGGTGGGGCTGACGCTGGATCAGATGAGCCTGAGACAAGGCGTGGTGCGTATCGTCGGTAAGGGCAGCAAGGAGCGTCTGGTGCCCTTTGGCGAGCAGGCGGGCGCCGAGATAGAAGATTATCTCAAGGCGGCCAGGTTCGAGCTGCTCAAGGGTAAGGCCAGCGATGTGGTGTTTCCCTCAAAGCGGGGCAACATGATGACCCGCCAGACCTTCTGGCACAGGATTAAGTTATACGCCCAGCGCGCCGGTATCTATGTGCATCTGTCGCCCCATACCCTGAGGCATGCCTTTGCGACTCACCTGCTCAATCATGGCGCGGACTTACGTGTGGTGCAGCTACTGCTTGGCCATAGCGACCTGTCGACGACCCAGATCTACACCCATGTGGCTAAGGCCAGATTGGCGCAGCTGCATCAACAACATCACCCCAGAGGCTGATCTGAATCAGAGAAATGCCCCATGAATGCGCTAAAGTGTGGCGGCCATTGCGATTATTCGTTTGCTTTAGCGACCGTGAGCATGTAACTTTTCTGCCTCAAGGCCGGTCTATAAAAATGACATATTGGTCATAGCAAGTTTTAGTAACAATTTAGGTTGGAATACCGGCAGCCTAATTTGCTTTAATGCTATTAGCCCTAACACCCTATAGGAATTCTAATGAAGTTTACCCGAGCGCTCACCTTAGTTGTTGCCATGGTGGCCATGCCCCTGATGGCGGCATCGAATAACGTGGTCGACAATGGCGACCAGTTGAAGCAGAAATTAACAGACACCTTAGGCGTAGAGGTACAAAGCCTGAGTCAGTCTTCTATTCCAGGCTTGTATGAGGCGATCACTAACCGTGGCGTACTCTATATCAGTAAAGATGGCAGCAAGCTGTTGCACGGCAATCTGTATGATCTCGATAATGGCATGAAGAACCTGACCGAGGCCGCCCTGGCTGGCCCGCGTATGGAGGCGATCAAGCCGTTCGAGCCGAACATGCTGGTCTACAAGGCCAAGAACGAGAAGCATGTGGTCACCGTATTTACCGATATCACCTGTGGTTACTGCCGCAAGCTGCACAACCAGATTGATCAGTACAACGATTTAGGCATCACTGTGCGTTACCTGGCCTTCCCGCGTCAGGGTATACCATCGAAGAATGCTACCGATATGGAAGCCGTATGGTGCTCGGCGGATCCGCTTAAGGCACTAACCGATGCCAAGGCGGGCAAGCAGATCAGCGGCGCCAAGTGTGACGCCAAGATCGCCCAGCAATATAACCTGGGTCAGAGCCTGGGCGTAAATGGCACACCTGCCATTATCCTGGAAGACGGCACCATGATCCCGGGTTATCAGCCGCCCGAGCAGCTGATCCAGGTGCTGGATCGCGTCCAATAACTCGCTAACGCGTGAAACAAGGTGAGCCACGGCTCACCTTTTTTTGCCCATCTTTTGCTGTGTGTTCAGCGCTGGCTTTGTTATGCTAGCGGCAAGATTTTTAAAGGTTGTTTGAGTCGTGATCCATAAGATAGTGCGCCGCCCCAAGGTAGATGACAGCCATCTGCCGAGTCATCTTTCTCCCATCCTAAAACAAGTCTATGCCAGCCGAGGCTGCACCACGAGCGACTGCGAGTTGGCACTGGCTAATCTGCTGCGCCCCGACACGCTAAAGGATGTGGATAAGGCCGCGGCCATCATCGCCGACGCCATGGCCAAACAGCAATCGATACTGATCGTCGGTGACTTCGATGCCGATGGCGCTACATCCACTAGTGTCTGCCTGCTAGCCCTGAGGATGATGGGGGCGACCAATGTGGACTACCTCATTCCTAACCGTTTCGATTACGGCTATGGCCTCAGCCCTGAGATAGTGCATGTGGCGCAGCAGATGGGAGCCGAGCTGCTGATCACGGTAGATAATGGCATCTCTTCTATCGAGGGCGTTGCGGCGGCCAAGGCGCTGGGGATGCAGGTGGTGATCACTGACCATCACCTGCCGGGCAAAAGCGTGCCCGAGGCCGACGCGATAGTGAACCCTAACCAACTGGGTTGTGGCTTTGCCAGTAAGGCGATCGCCGGGGTTGGGGTGGCTTTCTATCTCATGTCGGCCCTGCGCGCCGAGCTGCGCAGTCGCGCCTGGTATCAGGCCCAAGGCATACAAGAGCCCAATCTCGCCAGTCTGCTTGATGTAGTTGCCCTGGGCACTGTGGCGGACGTGGTGTCGCTCGACACCAACAACCGTATCTTGGTGGACGCCGGGCTCAAGCGGGTGCGGGCGGGGCGTTGTCGCCCAGGGATCACCGCGCTCCTCGAGGTCGCCAAGCGCAACACCTCACGCATCGTGGCCTCAGATTTTGGTTTCGCGGTCGGCCCTAGGCTGAACGCCGCCGGGCGCCTGGATGAGATGGCACTTGGAGTCGAGACCTTATTGTGTGACGACATGATGCGGGCGCGGCGCATGGCCAGCGAGCTGGACGGGCTCAACGCCGAGCGGCGCGAGCTGGAAACCGGCATGCAGCAGGAGGCGTTAAAACGTCTGGAGAGTCTGTCGCTTGATGAGAGTGAACTGCCCTGGGGCATCGCCCTCTATCAGCAGGACTGGCATCAGGGGGTGATAGGTATCCTGGCGTCGCGTATCAAGGACAGATACCACAGGCCGGTGATCGCCTTTGCCGAGGCGGGGGAAGGCGAGATCAAGGGCTCGGCGCGCTCCATCAAGGGCTCGGCGCGCTCCATCAAGGGCCTGCATATGCGCGACCTGCTTGAGCTGATCAACGCCCGTCATCCCGGGATGATCATCAAGTTTGGCGGTCATGCCATGGCGGCGGGCCTGTCGCTGCACGCCGGAGAGTTCGAGCGTTTCGCCAAGGCCTATGATGAGGCGGTGCGCGAACTGTTAGCGCCAGAACAACTTACCGGCGAGATCGTCAGCGACGGTGAGCTGAGCCCGGCCCAGCTCAACATGGCACTGGCCAGAGAGCTTCGCAGCGCCGGCCCCTGGGGACAGAATTTCCCCGAGCCGATATTCGATGGTGTGTTTCGTATCCTGCAGCAGCGGATCGTCGGCGAGCGTCACCTCAAGTTAGTGCTCGAGAGCGAGTGCGGCCAGACCATGGTGGATGCTATCGCCTTCAACGTGGATCTCGCCACCTGGCCAGATGCCACCATCCAATACGCCGAGGTTGCCTACAAGCTGGATATCAATGAGTTTCGTGGCAACGAAAGTCTGCAGCTGATGGTGGAGCAGATCGAACCCAAGTAGCCTTGATGTCTATGATGGGGGAATGTGATTGGCTTTAACCTAGGGAAGGTGCGAACAAGTCGTCGCACAGCTCTGGCTTTGATAGCAGCGACAGTTCAAGGCATTCAACTGAGGGCATGCCGAGGCCTGCTGAAGTTGAATAACGCCGAAATGGTGTTGCTATCAAAGCCCCGCAGGGCGAGGCTTACAGCGGTATTTGCTGCGTTACAGTTCTTGCGAAGGACTAGGGCCATTCGCTGCAAACTGTGCCTAGCATCTATCCACTTTAAGCACACGCAGAGCAAGCACGCACAGCTCTGGCTTTGATAGCAGCGACAGTTCAAGGCATTCAACTGAGGGCATGCCGAGGCCTGCTGAAGTTGAATAACGCCGAAATGGTGTTGCTATCAAAGCCCCGCAGGGCGAGGCTTACAGCGGTATTTGCTGCGTTACAGTTCTTGCGAAGGACTAGGGCCATTCGCTGCAAACTGTGCCTAGCATCTATCCACTTTAAGCACACGCAGAGCAAGCAGGGGACTTATTCGCACCTTCCCTAGGATAGGCTCAATGGTGAAGTACGCACTTAACAAATTTTTTATGCCAGTTTGAGTGTGGTTGATAGCGTCTATGATGTTGGCATTTAAAACAAGCCATGATGAGTAATAAAAAAGTCGCCTGTTGGCGACTTTTTTACTTTTTAAAGAAGCAGACTAGCTTACAGGCTTGGCTCTTCGCTGTAATCCTGACCATGGTATTCCAGGCAAGCATCGACTTCGTTGGCCGAGCCTAAGATCACAGCGACGCGCTGGTGGATCTCGCTTGGCTGAATGTCCATGATGGTTTCATAACCGGTAGAGGCCTTGCCGCCCGCCTGCTCGACTAGGAAAGACATAGGGTTGGCTTCGTACATCAGACGTAGCTTGTATGGCTTCTCTGGGTTCTTGTTGTCGGTGGGGTAGGTGAACAGGCCGCCGCGTGATAGTACGCGGTGCACGTCGCCAACCATGGCCGCTATCCAGCGCATGTTGAATGATTTCTCGCGTGGACCGATTTTGCCAAGCAGCAGATCGGCGATATAGGTCTGCATCGGTGCTTCCCAGAAACGCTGGTTAGACATGTTGATGGCAAATTCACTCGTGTCCTTGCTGATGGACATGGCGTCGTTGGTCAGCAGGTACTCGTTGGTCTCAGGGTTGAGGGTAAATAGCTGTACACCTTGCCCAGTCGTGAGTGCCAGCATGGTCGATGGGCCGTATAGCACATAACCTGCGGCGACTTGTTGGCGCCCCGGCTGCAAGAAGCTCTGCTCGCTTAGCTCACCCTGAGGAGCCGGCAGTACCGAGAAGATGGTGCCCACCAGTGAGTTGATGTCGATGTTTGACGAACCATCTAACGGGTCGAAACAAACCAGGAAATCGCCACTCTGACCTACCTCGACGATATGATCTTCCTCTTCAGATGCCAGGCCACGTACCGTGCTGTCGGCGGTTAAGGCTTCTTTGAGCATGTCGTTGGTGATCACGTCGAGCTTCTTCTGGGTTTCGCCTTGAACGTTTTCCTGTTCGGTGGCGCCCAGCACGCCTGCAAGGGCGCCGTGACGCACCGCGTGGCTGATGGCTTTGGAGGTATCGGCCAGCGTGGTTAACAGCTGGGCTAGCGGAGCTTGAATTCCTTGTGAACTAAGGTGTTGTGCCAGAGTTTGCATGTTATTTCCTATGACAAATGGGAGCTAGGCTCGCACTGGAGGTCAGATCTTGTTTATCTTGTTATGCGGGCGATTCTACCCCAGATGAATCATTTTTTCAGCGGCAATTTAGGTCGGCTGGATCGCGGTTTTCGTTTTGGGTCACTTTAGGGCACAATGGCAGCCTGCAATTTGACCTAACTGTTTTCTATCCGGACATAATAATGACTAAAAAATGGATAAGTTCAGCCTTAATGGCGGTGCCTATGTTTTTATCTCATGCGGTAAGTGCGTCACAGCCCCAACTTGTACAGCCACTTGGCGGCAACGAGCCCCTTACTATCGAAAGGCTCTATGCCTCGCCAGCGTTGGCGGGGAGTAGCCCTAGGGGATTAAAGCTGTCGCCTGACGGTACTCGGGTGACCTATCTGGCGGGGCGCGCGGAAGATCAACACTTCTATGATCTCTGGCAGATGGAGGTGGCAACGGGTAAACAGAGCCTGCTGCTCGATGCCGACAAGTTAAAAAGTGCCGAACTGTCCGACGAGGAGAAGGCGCGGCGTGAGCGTCAGCGCATCTATGGTCAGGGAATTATGGAATATTTCTGGTCTGATGATAGCCAGGCCTTGCTCATTCCAGCCTCGGGGGCGCTCTATTACTACTCTCTGAGTGACAACAAGGTGACGCCGCTACCGGTAGGTGAGGGCTTTACCACGGATGCCAAGCTGTCGCCTAAGGGGCATTATGTCTCTTTCGTTAGAGATCAAAACCTCTATGTATTCGATCTGAAAACCCAGAAGCTCACCGCCATGACCACAGACGGGGGCGGCGCCATCAAGAACGGCATGGCCGAGTTTGTCGCTCAGGAAGAGATGGACAGAATGACGGGTTACTGGTGGGCGCCGGATGAGTCGGCCATCGCCTTTACCCGTATTGACGAGTCCGGTGTAGAGCTGGTGACCCGCAACGAGATCTATGCCGACGGTATCAAGCTGACCGAGCAGCGTTACCCTTACGCGGGTAAGAACAACGTGGTCATCGACTTGGGCGTGGTGACGCTGGCCGATAAAAAGGTGCGCTGGGTCGACTTGGGGGAAGATAAGGATATCTACCTGCCGAGAGTGAAATGGTTGCCAGACAGCCTGCAGCTCTCTTTTCAGTGGCAGAGCCGGGATCAGAAAACCTTAGATCTGCGTATTGTCGATCTACGCAGCCAGGATGCCCCCATGACCATGATCCGCGAGGAGAGTGGCGCCTGGGTGAATCTGAATAACGACCTATATTTCCTCAAAAAATCACCGCAGATGCTGTGGGCATCGGAGCGCGATGGCTTTAACCATCTGTATCTGTTCGATCAACAGGGACGACTGCTTAAGCGGTTGACTAAGGGCGACTGGGCGGTAGATGAGCTGGTGCATGTGGATGAGCAGGAAGGCTGGGTCTATTTTACCGGCCGCAAGGCGAGTGTGGTCGAGCAGCATCTGTTTCGCGTGCCACTCAAGGGCGGCAAGATTGAGCAGCTGAGCAAGCGTAGCGGCATGCACGCGCCAGTATTTGCCGACAATCAGGCGATCTATCTGGATTACTTCAGCAGCCTAGCGCAGCCGCCGCAGATCAGCTTGCACGACGAGCAGGGCAAGCGTCTGGCCTGGGTGGAGCAGAACAAGGTGGATAAGGCGCACCCTCTCTATCCTTACTTTGGTCAGTGGCAATTGCCCGAGTTTGGCCAGATAAAGGCAGAAGACGGTCAGGCGCTGCAATATCGTCTGTTTAAGCCGACGCAATTTGATGCCAACAAGCAATACCCCGTGGTGGTGCGCGTCTACGGCGGGCCCCATGCCCAGCTGGTGGTGAATAGCTGGAGCGAGCACGATTACTTTACCCAGTATCTGCTACAACAGGGCTTCATCGTGTTCCAGCTGGATAACCGTGGCTCTGCCCATCGTGGTACCAAGTTCGAACAGGTGATCTATAAACATCTGGGCGAGGCCGAGGTGAACGATCAGAAAGCGGGCGTCGACTACCTGCGTAGCCTGAGCTATGTGGATGGCAATAACATCGCCATCTATGGCCATAGCTATGGCGGCTACATGGCCCTGATGAGCCTGTTTAAGGCGCCGGATCATTTTAAGGCGGCGATTTCAGGCGCGCCTGTGACCGACTGGTCTCTGTATGACACTCACTACACAGAGCGTTATCTATCGCATCCAGAGACCAATGCGGACGGCTACGCGGCCAGCAGTGTATTGCCGTACGTTAAGGGCTATCAGTCTGGTTTGCTTATGTACCACGGCATGGCCGACGACAACGTGTTATTCGAAAACAGTACTCGGGTCTACAAGGCGCTGCAGGATGAGGGCAAGCTGTTTCAGATGATCGATTATCCCGGCTCTAAGCACTCGATGCGCGGTGAGAAGGTGCGTACTCATCTGTACCGTTCACTGGCCGATTTCCTCGAGAAGCAGCTGAAACACTAAGCTCTCCGCGCTAAGCCTTAGCGTAAAATAAAGCCCTGTTGCTTATCGAAAGTAACAGGGCTTTTTGTTGGGGGACTTAGAACTAAATATAGATAGTTTGGTTATGAGTAAATCTATTTACTACATTTCCCTTGTTTTGCCATCTTTAATTTAGAGACTTCTTCTTTGCCTTTTTCCTCGTCCACAAGCTCTAAACCTGCTCCACCCTGAGGAATCCCCTGATAACTTTGAGATAAATCATGAGATTAGAGTGAACTTACACCTTGGAATGTGATCTGATTAAGCGCAAACAAAAACCAATCACGGACTTCCAAGGTGCAAGCGTTAACTATCTTACATCAATCTCTCTATCAACATTGCCCAGAAATTCACCAAAAGCGTCTAAATACCCTCATGGTTGCTTGCCAGGCCCTCATTGATTCAGACCGTCTTACATTGACCGCTTTAGGTCGTCATATTGATGGAACTCATGCGCAAACCAAACATTCGATTAAGCGTATCGACAGGTTGCTCGGCAACCATCATCTTCATCACGAGAGACTAGCGGTCTACCAATGGCATGCTAAGTGGTTACTGACACAGCACACCATGCCCATTGTTTTGGTGGATTGGTCTGATATGCGTGAAGGGCGCGAACTCATTGCCCTGAGGGCCTCTAT
>NZ_JAKEVJ010000078.1:0-18281 GCF_022398425.1 Shewanella sp. Isolate7
AAATTAGGCTATTAAATGCAAAAAGCCCGCATCGAGTGCGGGCTTTTTGTTTAAATCTTGTCTCTTTTACATGAGCACAGAAATTCACACCACCCGCTAAGTTGGGAAGTGCCACCACCAGTTGATGTTGTTGAATTGCTGTATCGTCATTTCAGTACTTAACTCATGTGAAAGTAAAATCTTGTTGATGGCTATATAGAAACATCCCCTCCGTGACCTTGTCAATTGAATATTTTTCTATTTGGCGTATTTATCATCTTGAGATCACAATCTGCATCGAATGCCGATGAGATTTAACGATTCCCATGCAATTTCGTCCAATTTCATCCAATTAGATGTTTCTAATAACAAAGTCGAGTAGAATAAAGGGATGACAGATGAAACGCGTTTAATCGATCTTCACAGCCACACCACGGCATCCGACGGCCAGTTAACCCCGTCTGAATTAGTGGCCAGAGCCCTGGATAATGGGGTGCAGATGTTGGCCATTACCGATCACGATACCTTAGCCGGTCTCAAGGAAGCCCATAGCTTCAACGAGCGTCAAGCCGAGCCTTTGGCCCTGATTAACGGCTGCGAAATCTCCACCCGTTGGAATAACTTCGATATTCATATCGTTGCACTCAATATCGACCCCGAACATAAGGGGCTGGATGCCTTCTTGACCGAGCAGCGCGCCTTACGTGAGGCACGTGCGATGGAGATAGGTGTACGTCTTGAGAAGGCCGGGATCGGCGGAGCCTATGAGGGCGCCAAGGCGTTAGCCGAAGGCGCCGACCTGAGTCGCGGCCATTATGCCCGCTGGTTAGCCGATAACGGCTATGCCCCCAATGCGGCCGCGGTATTCAAGAAGTATCTGGCGCGGGGCAAGACAGGTTATGTGCCCAACAATTGGTCCGATATGGAAACCGCTATCGCGATCATTCATGAGGCAGGCGGTATTGCCGTATTGGCGCACCCCAGCGGCTACAAGCTGTCGGCCAAGTGGCTAAAGCGCTTGGTGCGAGAGTTTAAGGCCGCCGGTGGCGATGCCATGGAAGTGGTGCTGGGTCAGCAGACCCTAGACGATCGTAATAATTTAATTGCCTTGAGTCGGCTTAATGACCTTTACGCCTCCCTGGGAAGCGATTTCCATTTCCCCGGCAGCTGGCTTGAGTTAGGTAAAAATATGTTCCAACCCCAAGGAGTCGATTGGGTGTGGCAAATGGATAATTGGATGGTAAACCCATGAGTCAATTTTTTTATGTACATGAGGAAAATCCTCAGGTTCGCCTGATCAATCAGGCGGTGAATGTGATCAAGCAGGGTGGGGTGGTGGTCTACCCCACAGACTCTGGCTATGCCTTAGGTTGCCTGCTGGGCGAGAAAGACGCGATGACTCGCATAGTGCGTATTCGTCAGATAGAGAACGATCACAATTTCTCCTTGATGGTGCGTGACCAGTCCGAGCTGGCGACCTATGCCAGGGTGGACAATCAGGCTTACCGCGTGCTGAAGCACAACACACCTGGGCCATACACCTTCATCTTCAAGGCGACCAAAGAGGTGCCTAAGCGCCTGCAAAACCCGAAGAAGAAGACTATCGGTATTCGCGTGCCAGACAATGTGATTGCCCTGGCGCTTCTGGAAGCGCTCGATGCGCCGCTGATGTCTACCAGTCTTATTTTGCCGGGTGAAGAGTTTGCCGAGTCAGATCCTGAGCACATTCGCGACATCCTTGAGCATCAGGTGGATGTGATTATTCATGGCGGTTATCTGGGTGAGAAACCTACCACGGTTATCGATCTGTCTGAGGGTGATATCGAGATTCTACGTGAAGGCGCCGGGGATATTAGCCAGTTTGGCTAAAGCCCTGTCTATTGGCCAAATTTGCAGGTATAATCGCGCGTTTGGTGTCGATTAGCCTCGCCTTGGCTGGATGATTATCCGCCATCGATCGGTGCAGGTCCTCACCATTTAAGTTACAGATTTAGTTTAGTTATACCTTTAGCTTCCCGCAGGGTGATACCTACCGGGTGACTTGGAGAGCGGATGCAGGGGACTCAGCAAAGTTTACCTTTGGCCCTGGTCAGGGGCGAGCCCGTCAGAGAACTGCCGGCGGATCTCTTTATTCCGCCCGAGGCGCTGGAGGTGTTTCTCGAGTCTTTCGAAGGGCCGCTGGATCTACTGCTCTATCTTATCCGCAAGCAGAAGCTGGATATTGTCGAGATGGCCATTGCGCCGGTAACGGATCAATATCTCGAATACATTGAACTCTTGCAAGGCGCTCGGGTAGAACTGGCCGCCGACTATCTGGTGATGGCCGCGACCCTGGCCGAGATAAAGTCGCGTCTCTTGTTACCAAGGCCCGAGCTTGAAGAGGAAGATGAGGCGGACCCACGAGCCGAGCTGATCAGACAGCTTAAGGCCTACGAGGTGATTAAGGATGCGCAGCAAAGGCTAGATGCCTTGCCGCGACTCGAGCGGGATGTGTTTCAGGCCAAGGTGCTGCCGGCGCCGGATATCAAGCCTGTGTTGGTGCCGCCGTCTGTGTCGTTGGTGGAGTTAGCCGGTGCTTTCGCGGCCGTGTTAAAACGGGTCGAGGCCACTGAGCATCACCATGTGAGACGCGAGCAGCTGTCGACACGGGAACGCATGACGCAAATATTGGCTATGCTAGAAGGCAAGTCCTATGTGCCTTTTGAGCAGCTATTTGATGTTTCTGAGGGGCGAGCTGGCGTGGTGGTGAGCTTTCTTGCACTGATGGAGCTGGTGAAAGAGCTTTTGGTCGATCTGATCCAGGCGCAGCCGCTGTCGACCATACATGTTAGGGCCTATTGATTGTCGAGTAAGAAACTGCAAATAAATCCGGATCAGCTCAAACAGCTGATTGAAGCTAGTCTGTTTGTGATGGCAAAGACGGTCTCTATCAAGCACTTAAATGAGAGTGTGCTGGCCAACTTTAGCGTCTCCCGCGCCAAAGTGAAGGCCGCCATTGAGGAGTTGCAGCAGGATTATCTGGGGCGGGGCATAGAGTTAGTCAAGGTGGCGGGCGGTTATCGTTTTCAGTCGATCGAAACCTTGAGTCCTTACTTGCAGCCACTGTGGCAGGAGAAGGCGCCGCGCTATTCGCGAGCGACGCTGGAGACGCTGGCGGTGATCGCCTATCGTCAGCCGGTTACCCGCGCCGACATAGAGTTTGTTCGTGGTGTGGCGGTGGGAAGCCACATCATAAAGAGTCTATCCGATAGACATTGGATTAAGATAATCGGTCATAAAGAGGTGCCGGGCAGGCCCGCACTCTATGCGACCACAAATGAATTTTTAGCCTATTTTGGCTTGGACAGGATAGCGGACCTTCCTCCGTTATCCGATGCCGAGTCACTAGCGGCGCTGTTTGGGGCTCCCCAGACTGTGGAAATCCCTGCAAAATAGCCGCAAAAAAACTCGATGATGAAGCTGCCGGTAACGAATAACGTTACATATACGGCATATATTGCCTTCACTCTAAAAGCCTATTTGTCTTCTTTTGCTTGGCAACGACCGTAAGTATGCTGCTTTGTTTGCGGTAACGATGGAAGTGCTAACGGTTGAGCCAATACAATCAGAATCTTTTCAAAAGCTGTCCTCAGTTGCTTTTCCTAAGTGCTGATTGTTTTATGGTCGGCGCTATGTCCCGGAGAATTCTTCTTGGTTGCATGATTCGTTGCTATCTGTAGAAGTGTTCTTTCTTGTTTCATTGGCCAGCTAGGCAACCAGATGCCTTGTTAGTGAAAGATGGTGGCCTCATAGTCCTAGATGTTTCGTATAGTCAAGGTAAAGCAACGCCGGAGCAATCTCTCTGTGATTTACCTATGTTGTAGTCGTGCCACATCTCTTGACTGCGCTTTCTACCCTTCTAAATTATCCCGTTTGGAACGAAAAATGCCCTTTTATAGAATTCCTAATACTTTGAGCAAGCTCAATAATCATGCTGGTATGATTGCAAAGCTTTAGAAGGAGGGATAGGTTAGGAAAGTAGGGGCAAGGGAATGTTGCAAATGGAATTATATTCAAGGAGTGAAGCCGTGGTTGATAATCTTGTCAACACTAATGAAAGCTACTATCGCTACTGGGGCAAGGCAAAGAAATCTCCGGAGCAAACAGGGGCTGATTATCATCTGTTGGTTTATCACTGTTTGGATGTTGCGGCAGTTGGATATCAGGTGTTAGATGAAGATAATCACCTGTGCCGGGATTTAGCAGAGTTGCTGTCTATCGATCCTAAACAATTGCGTCAGTTGTTTACCTTTACACTGGCGTTGCATGATTTAGGCAAGTTTGCCGCTACTTTTCAAAACTTAAAAGCATTCCCCGAATTAGGGGATAAACCCTGCAAAACGAATTATGACGCAAGCACAGCGCGTCATGACAAACTCGGCTTTGTGCTCTGGCATCATTTGCTAATGCAAGGGCTGGTCCAACTTGAAGATTGGTTGCCGAATATAGATGACGTCGATCGTAAAGACTTTTTCCTCAGCTTATTTGACTTATCCTTTGCCCATCACGGCAAGCCAGTTGAGCACGACAAGCGGACGGCAAAAAAGCTGAATAAACACATAGGAGACGAGGGGTTAAAGGCTGCTGCTGAGTTTGTTAGGGATATTTACGCGCTTCTCCCCATTGATTGGCTGCAATTGCCAATCAACGATCTGGATTGGCTGACCCGTTTTAAACAAGCAAGCTGGTATTTATCCGGGTTGGCCGTCTTTTGCGACTGGCTCGGTTCCGACAATCAAGTATTTAGCTATCAGACGCAAGCCAAGCCGCTAGAGCAATACTGGTCGCAGGCATTGACGCAAGCAACTCATGCGCTCGCCAAAACCGACCTGTTCACGCCCACCCAGGCTCTGCCGTTTGATTCAATCCGGGAACAGTTTGGATTTACTCCATCTCCCTTACAGCAATGGGCCGAAAGCGTAGAGATTACCTCACCTGGTCAGCTGTTTATTCTCGAAGATATAACCGGTGCGGGAAAAACCGAGGCGGCATTGGCGCTGACGCACAGGCTGATAGCCGCAGGTCATGCCGATGGCTTCTATTTTGGTTTGCCGACCATGGCGACCTCCAATGCTATGTTTGGCCGCGTAGCCGAGCACTACGGTAAAATATTAAACAATAAAGATGGGGCGGTGAGCCTGATGCTGGCACATGGCGCCAGGGAAATGAACGACACCTTTCAGCGTGCAAAAATCGCGGGGTTCAGGCTGGAGGCGAATTACGCTGCGGGCGACGATTCCACCAGTTTATATTGCAATCAGTGGCTGGCGGACTCCCGCAAGAAGGCTTTGCTGGCACCTGCTGGTGTTGGCACCATAGATCAACCCTTGCTGGCAATTTTGCCCAGCAAACACCAAACCCTACGTTTGCTCGGGTTGCATCGCAAGGTGTTGATATTTGACGAAGTTCATAGTGCAGATGAGTACATGTTTGAGCTCTTGGATGACTTGCTGCAGTTACATATTCGCCAAGGTGGTAGCGCGATTTTGTTAAGTGCGACTCTGGCACAAATGCAAAGAAACAGGCTGGTTCAGGCTTGGTATCAGGGAGCCGGTATTGCTTTACCAGCTCAGCCACAAAGTGTGTGTTTTCCCCTTGCCACCCAAGTGACCTTACTGGGTGAGTTAACCGAAACACCTTTGCAAAGTCGCAGCGAGTTAAGCCGTGAGATTGGCGTGCAATTCATCCATTCCGAGTCCGATTGTTTAGGTGAAGTCATGGCAGCGGTCGCGCAAGGCAAGTGCGTGGTCTGGATCCGAAATTCGGTGGACGATGCCTATCGCGCCTATCAGCAAGTACGGGAGAAAATGGATAATCAAGACGATTGTCTGCTGTTTCACAGTCGCTTCGTTTTGGGTCATCGAAAAGCCGCCGAAAACAAGGTGCTGGACTGGTTCGGTAAAGCTTCTAAGCAAGCCGAGCGGGCGGGCAAGGTGCTGATCTCAACTCAGGTATTCCAGGAAAGCATCGACGCCGACCTGGATCTCATGATTTCCGATATTTGCCCCATCGACGATTTGATCCAGCGCAGCGGTCGACTGATGCGACATACCCGTAACGAATCTGGAGCGTATCAACAAGGCGTTAAGGAGCATCGCTCCGCGCCCAACCTGATTATTCATGCCCCCGAATGGCACCCTGAACCGGAAAGCGATTGGCTAATAAAGCAGTTCCGCAATACCCAAGCCGTCTATCGCTCTCCTGGCAAGCTGTGGCTGGGTATGCAAAAGTTGCGAGAGCTCGGCAGAATTAAAATGCCGGACAACGCCAGAGAGTTGATCGAGGCCGTATATGGCTATGATGCAAATCAAAACATGCCTGAAAATCTGCAAGGGCAACATTTAGTGGCTGCTGGCGAGCAGCGCCACAAACGGCATCAGGCAGAGCGTCTAAAACTTAACTGGCGCGCCGGTTTCGGCCCGGACAGCAGCGATACCTGGTTTGACGACGATATAGAGATCAGCACCCGCTACAGCGACTTGGAATATCAGGAAGTGCTGGTACTGGTGTTAGAAGAAAACCACTTACGGCCCATAGTACAGGATGCGCGCTACAGTATTCAACTGAGCACGGTAAAGCTGGAAAAGCACAATACGGCCGATTGTCTGGCTGAGCTTCCCGATAAATACCTGGAGCAAATCGAACGGTTACAACAGCTGGAGCCAAGGGTTAAGTATCTGAAGCTGTGGCTGCCGGAGGTCGATCCCTTGTTCGGTTATTGCCAATTACGAGGTGTGTTTAAAAAGGAAAATCCCCGCTGATGCGGGGAACGAGCTGAGCTTACAGCACTTTAGTGGTTCATCCCCAATGAATGAGGAAATAAAAGTATAAAGTATTTTAGCGGCATTATGAACTTACCTTAGAGTATTTTTAGCTTTCAGCAATTTAGCTTTTTATTTTTGATCTTTGGATTGTTCTGATCTAACCTGTAACTTATGTCGTTGGCAAAAGTTAGCAGAGTAGGTCATGGATCTTGAGAAAATCCTAAGAGTTATAAGAGATTGGAAACCGACCATAGAGCAGTTGTTTCTTTTGGTTTTAATCATTGTTTTGGTTTACGTGTCCAAAATGTAGAAAGAGTGAGAAGGGAATGAACTTATTAACCTCAAGCTGGATGCCATTTAAGTTAAAAGACGGTTCCGAGCGTTACTTGCCCGTTCGGCATATTGCTGATCCGCAAGTGCTGGACTTTGCCCAGCCCCGAGCCGATTTCCAAGGCGCGGCCTATCAATTTGCCATTGGCCTGTTGCAAACCCTGTTTGCGCCAAAGGATAAGAAGCACTGGTATCGCTTGTATCAAACACCGCCGACATTAGGCGAACTACAACAAGCCTTGTTAAAAGCCGAACCCGCCTTTGAGATGATTGCTAAAGACGGCAAAGACGGCCCGCTGTTTATGCAGGATTTTGAACCCTTGTCAGATGCAAGCCCTTCTTCTGTTTCCGGGCTCTTAATTGAGGCTCCGGGCGGCAATACCCTTAAGCAAAATACCGATCACTTTGTGAAGCGGGGCATAGGTGAAACGCTATCGCCGGAAATGGCCGCGATCGCCTTGTTTACCCTGCAAATCAATGCGCCGTCGGGCGGGCAGGGCCACAGAACCGGGCTTCGGGGCGGGGGGCCTTTAACCACCTTGTTGTTACCGAATCGACAGGACGCGACCCTATGGCAGAAGCTTTGGTTAAATGTGATCAGCGGACCCTATCTTGAAATACTCACCCGTGTTCAGCTAGCACCAGATCTTACCTCAGAGCAAGTATTCCCCTGGCTTGCGCCGACCCGGTTAAGTAAGGCCAAGGGCAGTGAAACCTATGTCGAAGACGTTCACCCCTTGCATATGTATTGGGCAATGCCGCGTCGTATTCGTCTGCTCGCAGAAGATCAAAGTGGTGTGTGCAGTTTAACGGGCAAACAAACAGATAGTTTATTTACCCAATTACGTACGCAAAACTACGGCTATAACTACGCGGGCCAATGGTTGCATCCGTTAACACCGTATCGCTTTAACCCGAAAAAGCCGCAAGAAGAGCCGTTTTCTATCAAGGCGCAACCGGGTGGTTTGGGGTATCGGCACTGGCACACCTTGCTGTTCGACGATAGCGAAGGTGGCGTATTGGCGGCCTCGGTGATCAAATCGTTCAATCAAGAGAAATACGACAACACTCACCTAGAAGATGAAGGCATACGACTCTGGGCCTTTGGTTTTGATATGGACAATATGAAAGCCAGAGGCTGGTATTCCGTGGAGTTTCCGTATATCTACATTGATGAAGCATACAGAGAAGCATTTCTAACTGAGGTGAAAAGCTTACTGAAGCTTGCCAGCGAAGCGGTCTGGCACCTCAGGACTCAAATTAAAGCCGCGTTGTTCGAACGGCCTTCCGAAGCGAAAGGCGATCTGAGTCACTATGAACAGCGTTTTTGGCAGCAAAGCCAGCAAGCCTTTTTTGCCGCAGTCAAGGCCGTTAAAGGCCAAATAGAGCAGGGCGGTGAGACATTAACGGGCCAGGCTGCAAAGTTCTGGCTCACTCAAGTACGGCAAAGCGCATTGGCTATTTTCGATGATGCGGTAACCAACAATATTGAACTGGGCAACAGCCAAAAAACACAACGAAAAATACTGGCACGCAGGCAGTTGACGGGCTGGCTGTTTGGCGGAAAAGAGATCAACAATTATCAGCAAGAAAGGCTGTCGGCGCTTATGGAGGAAGCACAGTGAAGACCTATTCAAAAGATTTAAGCCAAGTAAATTTAGCCAACTCGCTGTTACGCTGGTGGCAGGCGATGCATTTATCTGAGCAGGACTTAAAAGAGATTGAGCCGCCTGTTCGGCCCGCTCCGACAAGGTATAGAGCTGAGCTTAAACGATGTGAATCGAGCGAGCAGATCATGCTCAGCGAAGGATTTCGAGCCCTTTGGTTGCCCCTAATTAATCAATTGGACAGCCAAAACGAAGACCAGGTCGGTATTAAGCTTAACATCGAAGCATGGGCCGTGGTTGCAGGGGTATTAGCCGACGTTAGAGCAAACAGTGTCAATCCGTTTGCGCATGACTTGGGGTTGATAAATCCGGAGACCGACAAGCCCGTTGTCAGCGAATTACGCTTCCAACAGTTGCAAGCATCCAAGAGTAGCGACGAACTGTTAACCCGGGCACGCCGCTTGATAAAACAGCTCGGCAGTAAAGCGAACCCAGTTTCTGTGGCCGATGACATTCTTTGTTGGTTCCAGGAGCAAAGCCCAAGCCAAAGTCAAAACCGTCCACAACAGGCTGATAAGCGTTTGGCAGTGCGCTGGGCGCGGTCTTATTACGAAGCGGCCCTGCCGGTCAAAAAATCAAAAGCGACTTATTAATTCAAGTTCATATAAGGAAAGACGAGCATGACAAAATTTATTCAACTTCACCTGTTAACTTCTTATCCGCCTTCAAATTTAAATCGTGATGATTTGGGGCGTCCAAAAACGGCAACAATGGGTGGCACCGAGCGATTAAGGGTGTCATCGCAAAGTTTAAAACGTACCTGGCGGACATCAGATCTGTTTGAAAATGCCATGTCAGGTCATATCGGTACGCGCACCAAGCGTTTAGGCAGTGAAGCAGAAGCTAAATTAATCGCACAAGGCGTCTCAGAAAAAAATGCCAAGGCATGGGCGATAATGATTGCCAGTGAATTCGGCAAAGCTAAAAAAGATTCGACCGAAATAGAGCAGCTGGCCCACATAAGTCCGGAAGAACAGCAATTGGTAGATAGCTTAATTACAACCTTAGCTGCAGAAAATAGAGCGCCCGAAGAGAAAGAATTGATGCTGTTGCGCGCAAAAACCAAAGCTGTTGATATCGCCCTGTTTGGCCGCATGCTCGCTTCGAGCCCCGAATACAACATCGAAGCTGCCTGCCAGGTCGCGCATGGGATCAGCGTGCACAGTGTTGCAATTGAAGACGACTACTTTACCGCGGTGGACGATCTGAATAGCGCAGGCGATCAAGGTGCTGCCCATATTGGCGAAGCAGGTTTTGCCGCAGCGCTTTTTTACAGCTACATCTGTATCGACAAAGAATTGTTGGTAGACAACTTGGATGGTGATGTTGAGCTGGCTACGAAAGCGGTTGCAGCCTTAACCGAGGCGGCAGTTAAAGTTTCTCCAAAGGGTAAGCAAAACACATTTGCTTCTCGCGCCTATGCATCCTATGTACTGGCAGAGAAAGGCGCACAGCAACCTCGCTCATTATCCGTGGCTTTCTTAGAGCCAATTCATGGTAATCAGCAAGCAGTGGATGCTATTGCCAAGCTCACACGACAAGTTGAGAACTTCGATAAAGTGTACGGCGATTGTGCCGACAGCCGAATGAGTCTTAATGCAATAACGGGCGAAGGCGATTTCAATGCGCTTAAAAACTTTATAGCCGATTAGCGGGGCTATCTATGGATTATTTAGTATTTCGACTTTACGGCGCGATGGCCAGTTGGGGGGAAGCTGCTGTGGGGGGGGACAGACCCACCGCAACATATCCTTCGCGTTCTGCCATTATCGGCTTACTGGCCGCCGCACTGGGCATTAAGCGCGAAGATAATGTGCGGATGGGGCAGCTTATCTCCTGTGTCAGGTTGGCAGTTAAGCAAACGTCTGCGGGTGTATTGAATCGTGATTTTCATACCGCTCAGGTGCCGTCATTCAATAAAAAAGTGGTGCACAATACGAGAAAGGACGAGCTATCCGGTGAAGGTCATAAGCTCAATACAATTTTGTCTAAACGTGATTACCGCTGCGACGGTTTATGGACGGTTGCTATCAGGCTGACAGAGCAAGCCGAATTTGACTTGGTACAGTTATCAACAGCACTACAAAAACCTAAGTTTACCTTGTACCTGGGACGTAAATCTTGCCCGTTATCGGCCCCGGTATCGGCAAGGCAGATATTCTGTGAATCTTTGCAGCAAGCATTGGATACGGAGTTTCCGCCATTGCTGAGTGAAGGTAAAGATCCGTTCTGGCTTCGGCTCCCCAAGCAAGTGACTTATTACTGGCAAGGTAACAAGGATGATATTCATGGTGGACACGTTGAGACGCACCAAGTATGGGATCAACCTACCGATAGACTGCGCTGGCAGTTTACAAGCCGGGAAGAGCACAGGGTAACCAAGGAGCTTGTTCATCATGTATCTAAGTAAAGTTAGTTTCAAGCATAGCCAGTTCGCTCGTGAGCAGTTAATTAAACAGCTGCAAAACGGCGCTTACACAAGCCATCAACTTGTTTGGCAGTTGTTTCCCGATCAGCCGGATAAAAAGAGAGATTTTTTATTCAGGGAGGAGCGGATTGGCGCAAGCATTGGCTTTTACCTTCTCTCCAGCGAGCCGCCCAGTGCGGCACAGGAGCTGTTTGATGTGCAAACCAAACCCTTCAACCCTGTGCTCACTCAGGGGATGAAGTTAGGTTTTCGTCTAACGGCGAATCCTACCGTTTCTAAAAAACTCAATCCGGACGACAAACGCTCGAAGCGATTTGATGTGATGATGCACGCCAAAAAGCAATTACAGCAACAGGGAGAAACGGACAAGAAGCGAATTCAACAAGCTATGACGGAAGCAGCTCAAGGTTGGTTGATGGATGAAAAGCGGCAGCGAGATTTTGGTTTCCGTATTGATATTGTGCCGGACATAGTCGCCAGTGAACAGCACCATACGGCCAAAAAAGGCATCAAAGGGAGCATTCAGTTTACTTCTGTCGATTACCAAGGTGTCTTAACGGTGACGGATCCTGAATTGTTTAAAGCTAAATTATATGAAGGCATCGGCCGGGCCAAGGCATTCGGTTGCGGCCTGATGCTGATCCGCCGAATTTAACCAAGTAACAATAAAGGACAACGGATGTCATTTGTTCCCTTAAAACCCGTGCCCATCAAAGATCGCAACTCCATGATGTTCGTCGCCATGGGGCGTATCGATGTACGCGACGGGGCCTTTGTGGTGGTCGACGAGGTCAACGGCGAGCGCCTGGTGATCCCGGTCGGTTCGGTTGTTTGCCTGTTGCTGGAACCGGGCACCCGGGTCAGTCATGCGGCGGTCAAGCTGGCGGCGACCACGGGTACCTTGCTGATCTGGGTCGGCGAAGCCGGAGTGAGGCTTTATTCGGTCGGTCAGCCCGGCGGCGCCCGTTCCGACAAGTTGCTCTACCAAGCCAAACTGGCGCTCGACGAAGAGCTTCGGCTTAAGGTGGTGCGTAAAATGTTCGAACTCAGGTTCGGCGAAGCGGCCCCGCAGCGTAGGAGTGTCGATCAGCTGCGTGGCATTGAAGGCGCTCGGGTACGCAAAACCTACGAACTGCTCGCCAAACAGTACAAGGTGCATTGGCGGGGCAGGCGTTATGATCCCAAGGACTGGGAAAAGGGCGATACCGTCAACCAGTGCATCAGCGCCGCCACGGCCTGTTTGTACGGTGTGACGGAAGCGGCCATATTGGCGGCGGGGTACGCCCCCGCCATCGGATTTCTGCACACCGGCAAGCCCTTGTCGTTCGTTTACGATATTGCCGACATTATCAAGTTCGATACCGTGGTGCCTGTGGCGTTTAAAATCGCGGGCAGGGGATATGTGGCCCAGCCGGATCGCGAGGTGCGAATCGCCTGCCGGGAAGTCTTTCGTAAGGACAAGGTGCTTGCCCGTTTGATCCCCTTGATTGAAGAGGTTTTGAGCGCCGGAGAAATCACGCCGCCCGAACCTTATCCGGATGCTCAGCCTCCGGCCATTCCTGAGCCTGAATCTATTGGCGATCTGGGACACAGGAGCGGTGGTTCATGAGTATGTGTGTGGTTGTCACCGAAGCCGTGCCACCGAGGCTGCGAGGACGCCTGGCGGTTTGGTTGTTGGAAGTCAGGGCGGGCGTCTACGTCGGCGACGTTAGTCGACGCATCCGCGAGATGATTTGGTATCAGGTTACCGAACTGGCGGAAGAGGGGAACGTAGTGATGGCCTGGGCGACCAATACGGAATCCGGCTTCGATCTGGTGACCTACGGGGAAAACGCCCGCACCCCGGTCGATTTCGACGGCCTTCGTTTAGTGAAATACGCCCCAAATATCTCGGGTTCCGACGGCGGCGAATAAGCCCTGTTTGTTCTTTAACAATTCGGTAGATTTCTACAACCTGTTTTTTTCTAATAAAAACAAGTGTATATTTTTAGAGTGCTCCCCGTACCCACGGGGATAAACCGGAGACTTTTATGTCTAAGTTAACCGCTCTGAAGTGCTCCCCGTACCCACGGGGATAAACCGCTAGAGAGTCAAATCCCTCTGTCGCTAACCAAGTGCTCCCCGTACCCACGGGGATAAACCGATGGAGTGGATCGTCTATGGCTCGTAGCAAACGTGCTCCCCGTACCCACGGGGATAAACCGAAATCTCGCTGACGATTTGCCATCCAGGTGTTGTGCTCCCCGTACCCACGGGGATAAACCGGCTACCCCATCGCGCACACCAACGGCATTCCGGTGCTCCCCGTACCCACGGGGATAAACCGCACATCATTGTTGCCAACGATTAGATAATGGCGTGCTCCCCGTACCCACGGGGATAAACCGGCTGCTGATCTTGGAGTTGTCAGTAAACGACTGTGCTCCCCGTACCCACGGGGATAAACCGCAAGAGGTGATCGAAAAGATGACCCTGGCCTAGTGCTCCCCGTACCCACGGGGATAAACCGTTTTTATTGACACGAATCTGACTTACGCCTAAGTGCTCCCCGTACCCACGGGGATAAACCGGCAGATGAGCAAGCCGAGCAGGAGCGCATCGCGTGCTCCCCGTACCCACGGGGATAAACCAGGTACTTATCATGGCTAGAGGAAGAACTATATGTGCTCCCCGTACCCACGGGGATAAACCGGCAACCTCAGCCGCAACAAGGATATCATGGAAGTGCTCCCCGTACCCACGGGGATAAACCGTTGGTGGCTATCCGCAGTTTTCTAAGGTATCGGTGCTCCCCGTACCCACGGGGATAAACCGTCATGGAGCTACTCGCCTAATGCGCCGCTTGTGTGCTCCCCGTACCCACGGGGATAAACCGACCCAGCAGAAAAATGTGATGCTAATGGCGTTGTGCTCCCCGTACCCACGGGGATAAACCGGGGGTTACTTCTTAGAACGTTTTTTCTCGATTGTGCTCCCCGTACCCACGGGGATAAACCGATTGTTGTAGTTAGCGCGCGGTACCTTTACTTGTGCTCCCCGTACCCACGGGGATAAACCGGCAAGTAAAAAAGCGGTCAGGCAGGGCGAAGGGTGCTCCCCGTACCCACGGGGATAAACCGGCCCTTAATCCTAAAAAGGTGGCGCTATGAAGGTGCTCCCCGTACCCACGGGGATAAACCGTGCCTCGTTTGACTCATTGGTTAGCCATGTTAGTGCTCCCCGTACCCACGGGGATAAACCGCACTGAGTTCTGAAAAGTTCACCACTAAGAGCGTGCTCCCCGTACCCACGGGGATAAACCGCCTGGCTCGCAAGTACGACTGGAACAGATCCAGTGCTCCCCGTACCCACGGGGATAAACCGCGATCATCGGTCAGATGGGCGCTCGTATGTTGGTGCTCCCCGTACCCACGGGGATAAACCGAGAACTGGAGATTTAAAATGTCATTAGAAGACGTGCTCCCCGTACCCACGGGGATAAACCGTTAGAAACCGCTCGCCGCGCAGATAACGGAACGTGCTCCCCGTACCCACGGGGATAAACCGATTTCGCCCTTAAAAAGCGAGTGCTTGAAAAAGTGCTCCCCGTACCCACGGGGATAAACCGATAATCTCGCTACCTGGCTCTAGGGTTTGAATGTGCTCCCCGTACCCACGGGGATAAACCGATAGAGAAGCAACGGTCGATGATGTCATGAACGTGCTCCCCGTACCCACGGGGATAAACCGCAAAACTAGGCTTGATACCTAATAGAGAATTAGTGCTCCCCGTACCCACGGGGATAAACCGTGATGAACATCAGAACCCACTGCTTTCTTAAAGTGCTCCCCGTACCCACGGGGATAAACCGGAATTAGTCATGGCTAAATTATTTTTGTTAGGGTGCTCCCCGTACCCACGGGGATAAACCGTCGTCATCGATGACCCCGAAAACACGTCCGGGGTGCTCCCCGTACCCACGGGGATAAACCGTTTTCATTAGATGACTTGGGGTCGTTTGGCACGTGCTCCCCGTACCCACGGGGATAAACCGAAAACAGGTCTTTTAGTTCTCGATGAGTTAGGGTGCTCCCCGTACCCACGGGGATAAACCGCCTACTACCAGTATTTCGGGCAAAGTCTTTGAGTGCTCCCCGTACCCACGGGGATAAACCGGGCAGGGATCTCTTTTCATCTGAGGCTAAAAAGTGCTCCCCGTACCCACGGGGATAAACCGCGAATATTTACCGTTCGACAAGTGCCGCACCGGTGCTCCCCGTACCCACGGGGATAAACCGTGTGGCATTATTGACGATATTGAACATTAACTGTGCTCCCCGTACCCACGGGGATAAACCGCGACTGCACGACAAAGATGTGTAACGAGCTATGTGCTCCCCGTACCCACGGGGATAAACCGACTTTTAATGTGCCACATGTACTACTCTATGTGTGCTCCCCGTACCCACGGGGATAAACCGTTTATCTTTCTGCAGCCCTACACCTCTGACTTGTGCTCCCCGTACCCACGGGGATAAACCGGTCGTAGCGCTGGACGTGGCGCGTCGAACACTGTGCTCCCCGTACCCACGGGGATAAACCGACGCTGGCACCGTCACCCTAAACAGCGACTTTGTGCTCCCCGTACCCACGGGGATAAACCGGCCGTTTTCGATGAAAATGGCTATATCATTTAGTGCTCCCCGTACCCACGGGGATAAACCGCGCCTGTTATTCAGGATTCTAATTCTGTTGTTGTGCTCCCCGTACCCACGGGGATAAACCGTAAATTTGTATGTTGCGCGTATAAATGTACTAGTGCTCCCCGTACCCACGGGGATAAACCGTATAAAAGAAACAGAAGTTCTTAGGATATTGAGTGCTCCCCGTACCCACGGGGATAAACCGTTCATGAGAGAGCATGGATTCAAAACAAAGAAGTGCTCCCCGTACCCACGGGGATAAACCGATAACTGTCAAGCTAAATTTTACCAATAGTTCGTGCTCCCCGTACCCACGGGGATAAACCGCTCGAGCAGCTCACCACGACCACTATCCATCAGTGCTCCCCGTACCCACGGGGATAAACCGGTACTCAAGGATAGCTTTAATCAAATCAAGACGTGCTCCCCGTACCCACGGGGATAAACCGGCTGCGCGACCCTGAAAACTGCCAACCAATTTGTGCTCCCCGTACCCACGGGGATAAACCGGTGATGCGAGGGGAGTACTCCATTACTTGTGTGTGCTCCCCGTACCCACGGGGATAAACCGTTTTTGATTGATGTTTACAAAAATAAAGGGGGGGGCTCCCCGTACCCACGGGGATAAACCGCAGCTTGATGAGGATATTGACGGTTTTATGGAGTGTGCTCCCCGTACCCACGGGGATAAACCGCGTGGACTTATCAACGCCATTAATAAATTTACGTGCTCCCCGTACCCACGGGGATAAACCGTATAAAAGAAACAGAAGTTCTTAGGATATTGAGTGCTCCCCGTACCCACGGGGATAAACCGCGTGGACTTATCAACGCCATTAATAAATTTACGTGCTCCCCGTACCCACGGGGATAAACCGTATAAAAGAAACAGAAGTTCTTAGGATATTGAGTGCTCCCCGTACCCACGGGGATAAACCGTTCATGAGAGAGCATGGATTCAAAACAAAGAAGTGCTCCCCGTACCCACGGGGATAAACCGAACGTGACAGACTAATCACGGAAACAGATTGGGTGCTCCCCGTACCCACGGGGATAAACCGCCAGCTCGTACTGTCTACTGGCAAAGAGCCTAGTGCTCCCCGTACCCACGGGGATAAACCGCCATGACAAGCCCTGATGTTTTAGCTTTTGCTGTGCTCCCCGTACCCACGGGGATAAACCGTATACGAGGCGAAATACACCAGCATTAATTTCGTGCTCCCCGTACCCACGGGGATAAACCGTGATCGTGATTGAGCTGACAAAGTTTTACCAAGTGCTCCCCGTACCCACGGGGATAAACCGTAAGTTAAGGGAAACAACGGTGATGGTCAAAAGTGCTCCCCGTACCCACGGGGATAAACCGTGAGCCACTACGATCGTAAGTCGCTGGAATTGGTGCTCCCCGTACCCACGGGGATAAACCGCGGCAGCGATAAGAAAGCGCAAATCAGTACCTGTGCTCCCCGTACCCACGGGGATAAACCGTCCGACATTATTTATCACCTCTTAAACACTCGGTGCTCCCCGTACCCACGGGGATAAACCGTTCATCGGTTCAAGTGCTGACGACCTACCGTCGTGCTCCCCGTACCCACGGGGATAAACCGGCGTGGAACGGTTGGAATTTGTATCCAGCCAGGTGCTCCCCGTACCCACGGGGATAAACCGATCGCCATTGCTCGCCATAAGAAGGCAGACGAGTGCTCCCCGTACCCACGGGGATAAACCGCTCAGCAGCAAAGTGAAACCGATCAGCTGCAAGTGCTCCCCGTACCCACGGGGATAAACCGCATGGAGCTGCGCGAGGGTGGTGTCGCGGTTAGTGCTCCCCGTACCCACGGGGATAAACCGCGAAACAGATGGCGCAAATTCCAGCTAAAACTGTGCTCCCCGTACCCACGGGGATAAACCGGCGTGGCTTATGTGGCTGTTGAGTCCAATTGTGTGCTCCCCGTACCCACGGGGATAAACCGCTAGTAGCCGCTAATAGTTCATCCTTAAAATCGTGCTCCCCGTACCCACGGGGATAAACCGAATAACCTGTACACTACAACGACTGGTCAAGAGTGCTCCCCGTACCCACGGGGATAAACCGTGGTGACGCGTACGACGTCGAGATCACATTCCGTGCTCCCCGTACTGTAGTGGCATAGTGAATTTGGCCACCTGAATAGACGAAGTGATAGACTCACTTCCAGAGAAAAGGTGGTAGAAATGAAGAACACAAGACCGACATTCAGTGCAGAGTTCAAATTAGAAGCTGCGCAGCTGGTAACGAAACAGGGATACAGCATAACTGAGGCTGCAAGCGCGATGGGCGTCAGTAATTCAGCCATGCGTAAATGGGTAAACCAGCTTAGACAGGAGAAGCAAGGCGTATCCCCCAAA
>NZ_JAKEVJ010000079.1:0-18174 GCF_022398425.1 Shewanella sp. Isolate7
CACCCACACCCAGCTTATTTTAAGTCTAAGGTTATAGCTATCTATTTTTAATTGCTTTTTTGTGTTTCAACCAGGGTAAAAACTTCAATTATCTACCTCCACTTAGAGTTTTATAGCCTCAATAGTTCAGTAATTTGGCTGACTGCCTAAGTGATTTTTTCTCAGTTCGATGAAATGTTTTGTTATCTCTTCGCTGGCCTTCGGGGCTCTGAGCTGGCGGATTTATTGTGCCAGATCAAACTTCCTCCAATCTCTGGCGTTTTAACGGAATCTCTTGGCGATTAAAAACTCAAATATCGAATATGCTTAGGCATAGGGCAACCCGCCCCGGTGATGAGTCTTGTTAAGGAGAATCCAGATGTTGTTTAGTGACGGCCAGCTGCCATCGGCCTTATATACGGCGCAGATGATTCGTGATGCCGAAGCGCGCTTTATTGCGTCCGGTGAGGCTAACTTATGTCAGTTGATCGACAGCGCCGGTCAGTCGGCCTTCGAACTACTGCAGCGGGAAGAAAGGCTTAACAACAAAATTTTGGTATTGGCGGGCTATGGCAACAACGGCGCCGACGCCTATATCTGTGCCACCTTGCTGCTCGAATCTGGCTGTGATGTCGCCCTCTATGCCGTGGAGCGTCCCGAGCCAGGCGAGGGGATTAGCTACGCAAAGGCGGCCTTTCTCGCGGCGGGCGGACATCAGCTATCTGATTATGAAGAGGCACTTAAGGAGGCCGAGGTCGTCGTCGATGGCCTGCTGGGCACAGGGGGAAAGGGAGAGCCTCGCGCCCCCTTTGCCGAGATGATTAAGGCGCTGAATGCTTATTCTCCCTGGATCTTATCCTTAGACGTACCCTCTGGAATCGATGTGGATACCGGCGCCGGGCAGCTGGCGGTTAAGGCCGATGTGACCCTGACTTTCGGCGCGCCGAAACAGGGGCTTATCACGGGTAAGGCGAGGGACTGTGTCGGACGCCTCTGGTTTGCCGATATAGGGTTGCAGGACTATCTGCCGGATTCTAAGGTGCTCAACATTGCCTACAAGCTAACCGACTTGGGATTGCCTGCCAGGGCGCAGAACAGCCACAAGGGCGCCTGTGGCAAGGTGACCGTTATCGGTGGCGACAATGGGATGGCCGGGGCGCCGCGATTAGCGGCCGAGAGTTGCTTACGGGCCGGGGCTGGCCTAGTGGCGGTGATCTCGAGGCCCGAGCATTTGACCGTGGTTAACTCGGGCAGACCAGAAATTATGTTCTGGGGCTGTGAGCTGGTGGATATGGAGGTGTACCAGCGCCTGGGCTGGGCCGATATTTTACTGATCGGGCCCGGACTGGGCAAACATGACTGGGGCTATAACTTGCTCAAGGCGACGAGTCTGAGTGACAAGCCCTGTGTGATGGACGCCGATGCCCTCAATCTACTGGCGCTTGACCCATCACGGCAGAGTAACTGGGTGCTGACTCCCCACAGCGGTGAGGCGGCTCGTCTTTTGGGTATCAGTATCGCCGAGGTGGAGGCGGATCGCTTTGCCGCCGTCTATGCTCTGCAGGCAAAATATGGCGGCGTCGTGGTACTTAAAGGGGCCGGCACTTTGATCTATGACGGCAAGGTGTGTCACGTGGCGCCCGTGGGTAACCCTGGGCTCGCCAGTGGCGGCAGCGGTGATGTACTAGGCGGCATCATAGCGGCCCTGATGGCACAGGGGATGTCTAAGATGGATGCGGCCAGTGCCGGGGTGGTGGTTCATGGCGCCGCGGCGGATCTTGCGGCCAAAGATGGCGAGCGAGGCATGCTGGCCTGTGACCTGTTTGCTCATATACGCGCGCTGGTCGATAGGATTTAGCCTGGGCAGATTAAAATGCGCTAATGTTTGTTTAGATAAACGCCGGTTTAGGTTAAAGTATCTGGTTCAAAAAAGGATTGTCCTTAATTAGCGATAGATACGATGACATCAGTAAAAGTTTATCTTGAAAATGAAGCAGAAACCGTTAGCTTAGGCCAAAGGCTAGCCAATGCGATTAAGCCGCCATTGACCCTCTATCTGAGCGGTGAATTGGGGGCGGGGAAAACCACCTTTAGTCGTGGTCTGATTCAGAGTCTGGGGCATCAGGGGGCGGTGAAGAGCCCGACCTATACGCTGGTTGAGCCTTATGAGTTAGGTGATATTGATGTATATCATTTTGATCTATATAGATTAAGTGATCCAGAAGAGCTCGAGTTTATGGGGATTCGAGACTACTTTACCGACTCGAGCCTGTGTATTGTCGAGTGGCCCGATAAGGGCGTCGGCCTCCTGCCCGAGGCCGATCTGGCGATACACATTCAATATCACCAACAAGGCCGAGAGGTCACGCTGACGGCGCATTCGCGCGCCGGAGAGATTTTGTTAGATAGTTTACATAATTAATAATGATAAGAACTGAGTCACTAATAAAACGCCTATTATTGATTGTCTTGCTATGTATTCCTTCCATTGCCTACAGCGCAAATAAACTGGAAGGCGTACGTATCTGGGCGGCGCCAGAGTCCACACGAGTGGTGTTTGACCTGCGTGAGCCGCCAAAGTATTCCCATTTTACTCTCACCAGTCCCTATCGCTTGGTGGTCGATCTGACGACCACGGCAACAGGACTCAATCTGAGTAAGATTGAGAATAACAGCAAGCTGGTTAAGCGGGTGCGCATCAGCAAACCGCCCAAGAAGGGCACTCTTAGGCTGGTGATCGATCTGGTCAAGCCCGCGAAGGCCAACCTGTTTGCCCTGTCGCCCACGGCCCCCTATGGCAATCGCCTGGTGGTGGACCTTGAAGGCGGCAGCCAGAGCCCTAAAACGGCAAAGGCTGAACCCCAGCAGGAGCTGAGAGACATTATTGTTGCCATCGACGCCGGACATGGCGGCGATGATCCGGGCTCTATCGGCCCCTCGGGGATTTATGAGAAGAAGGTCGCGTTACAGATCGCCAAGAAGGTAGAGGCCAAGATCAATGCCACGCCGGGCATGCGCGCCATTATGACCCGCTCGGGTGACTACTTCGTCAACCTGAATAAACGCTCTGAGATCGCCCGTAACAGCAAGGCCGATCTGCTGGTGTCTATTCACGCCGACGCCTTTACCTCGCCTAAGCCTCAGGGCGCCTCTGTGTGGGTGCTGTCGATGCGCCGCGCCAACAGTGAGATCGGTCGCTGGTTAGAGCAGAAAGAGAAGCACTCTGAACTGCTGGGTGGTGCCGGTGAGATTATCCAGAACGCGGACAACGAGCAGTATCTGGCCATGACCCTGCTGGATATGTCGATGGACAGATCCATGGCGATCAGCCATAACATCGCCGGAGACGTGCTCGCTAACCTAGGGAAGGTGACACGCCTGCATAAGCATAAGCCGGAGGCAGCCAGCCTGGCCGTACTCAAGTCGCCGGATATTCCCTCTATTCTAGTGGAGACGGGCTTTATCTCGAATCACAAAGAGGAGCGCCTGCTGACCCAGAGGGATCATCAGAACAATATCGCCAATGCCGTCCACAAGGGTGTGGTGCGCTATTTCGAGAACAATCCCCCTGCTAACACCATGATGGCCAGTAAGAGTGGCATCAAGCATAAGGTGACGGCCGGCGAGTCATTGTCGGTGATCGCCCATCGCTATCAGGTATCAGTCGCCAGCATCAAGAAGGCTAACAAGCTTAAGTCCAACACCCTCTACATTGGTCAGAAGCTGATCATTCCCCGGGCGTAAGGAACCAAGATGACTATTCGAATTTTGCCTCCTCAACTGGCTAACCAGATTGCCGCCGGGGAGGTGGTAGAGCGTCCTGCTTCCGTTATCAAAGAGCTGGTGGAAAACAGCCTGGATGCGGGTGCTACCCGCGTCGATATCGAGATAGACAAGGGCGGCAGCAAGCTGATTAAGATCACAGACAACGGTTCGGGTATTCCCAAGGAGGAGCTGAGTCTGGCCCTGTCTCGCCATGCCACCTCTAAGCTGGCCTCGTTAGATGATCTGGATGCCATCCTGAGTTTCGGCTTTCGTGGTGAGGCGCTTGCCAGTATTAGCTCTGTCTCCCGTCTGACCCTGACCTCGAGAACGCAGCAGCAGAGTGAGGCCTGGCAGGCCTATGCCGAGGGCTCCGAGATGGCGGTCAGGGTGATCCCGGCGGCGCATCCCGTGGGCTCGACGGTGGAGGCGGCAGATCTCTTCTTCAATACGCCGGCCAGACGCCGTTTCTTAAAGAGCGACAAGACAGAATTTACCCATATCGATGAGTGGCTCAAGCGAATCGCCTTGGTGCGCCGTGACATTCATTTTACCCTCAAGCACAACGGCAAGCAGGTGCGCAACTATCGCCCGGCCAAGACAGAGGCGCAATATCTGCAGCGTATGGCCCAGGTCAGCGGTAAGGCCTTTGCCGACAACGCGCTCAGGGTCGACTGTACCCACAATGGCTTAAGCCTCAGCGGCTATATTCAATCGCCATTTGGCGAGCAGGCCGTCGGCGACACCCAATATTTCTATGTTAACGGCCGTTTGGTGCGTGACCGCCTGGTTAATCATGCGGTGCGTCAGGCATTTGCTCAGCAGCTGCAAGGAGAGCAGGTTGCCTTCGTGCTCATGTTGACACTGGATCCCCATCAGGTGGATGTCAACGTGCATCCGGCTAAGCATGAGGTGCGCTTCCACGAGAGCCGTTATGTGCATGACTTTATCTTGCAGGCGCTGGAATCGACGCTGCGTCAGTCGAGTGAGTTGGCCTTAGAGGCGGCTCAGGACAGAGAGGTGGTGGGGCAGGAGACGTCCGCCTCCTATATTCGTCCGCTGCAACCTGAGTCTAATAGGGGTGAGCAGAGTAACTATGCTGCTAACACGACTGAGCAGGACGAAGCATGGTCAGGGGATGAACGCCGTGCCTATACAGGACTCAATGCTGGGGTAGGAGCTGGCGGTGAGCGGGTGCGAGAGACGCAGGTGAGCGCTTATGGTGGCAGTCAGTTTGCCGGGCGAGGACGCAGCCATGCGAGCGCCGAGCTGCCCAGTCAGGCGGCCGTCGACAGTTATGCCCAGCTGATGACCACACCAAGTGTGACGAGTCAGCCTGTTCAACAAGCAGGTGACCTTGCGCCCATGCCACAGCTGCTCGACGGACAATATTGGCTGCTGGTTCGGGGCAGCGAGCTTGCCTTGCTCAGCCTGCAGACCGCTGTGCGTGAAGTGACGCGCCGGGAGATCCAGGCCAAGCTGGATGCCGGTCTCATTGGCCAGCCGCTCCTGATGCCCGTATCGGTCAAGGTCGATGAAGATTGGCAGCAGACCTTGGCCGAGAGAGACCTTTTGGTGAGAAAATTGGGATTAGAGCTAACTATTCGCCTCGGCCAGTTGATAATTAAAAAAGTGCCCCCATATCTAAGGCAGAGTCAGCTGGCGAGCGTGATCCCCGAGTTTCTCCAATGGATACGCTTCGAAGAACCGACAAACGATGCGCTGGTCAATTGGCTGGTGAATCAAGCGAGCGAACAGTTTAGCTCGGCGAGTCGACTCTGGGGCGAACTCATGGGACTGCCCGAGTCGCAGCAGCAAGAAATTTTATCTATGGCCAAGGTGATGCCTTGGCAAGAATGGTTAGGTGAGCAAACGAGTGAATAGCGAGAGTCAGCCGACAATTATCACCCTGATGGGGCCGACGGCGTCCGGTAAGACAGCGCTCGCGATGGCATTGGCCGAGCAGCACAACTGCGAGATCATCTCGGTCGACTCTGCGCTCATCTATCGCGGTATGGACATCGGCAGTGCTAAACCGACCCAGGAAGAGCTAAGCCGCGCGCCGCACCGTTTGATCGATATTCGCGATCCCAGCGAGAGTTACTCCGCGGCGGATTTTCGTAGCGACGCCATCGCCAACATCGAGGCGATCTTAGCGGCGGGCAAGACGCCTCTACTCGTGGGCGGCACCATGCTTTATTTCAAGGCGCTACTCGAAGGCCTGTCGCCATTGCCATCGGCGGATGAGGCCATCCGGGCCGAGATAGCCAGCGAGGTCGAAACCAAGGGCTGGCAGGCGTTGCATGACGAGCTGCGCCGTGTGGACCCAGTATCGGCAGAGCGAATCCACCCTAATGATCCCCAGCGTCTGTCGCGGGCATTGGAGGTATACCGCATTAGCGGTAAAAGCTTGACCGAGTTGACCCAGGTGAAGGCCGATGCCTTGCCCTATAAGGTGGCGCAATTTGGCATAGCACCGAAAGATCGCAAAGTGCTACACCTTGCTATAGCAGAAAGATTCAAATTGATGTTAAATCAAGGTTTCGTCGAAGAGGTGCAGCAGCTTAAGGCCCGAGCGGATCTGCATCTAGACCTACCTTCGATGAGATGTGTCGGATATCGCCAGGTGTGGCAGTATCTCGATGGGGAATATGACTATGATACTATGGTCGAAAAATCCATAGTTGCGACTAGGCAATTGGCCAAGCGTCAATTAACATGGTTGCGAGGATGGACAGATCTAAATTGGCTGGAGAGTGGGGATGAAGCTAATCTGGCGCGACTATTAGAACATTGTCGCTAGCTAATTCATTCACTCTATATAATACTAAAACCAAACCAGAAATTGATGCTGTATTAGGTTTTAATTAATTTTAATAAAAAGGAAATTACATAATGGCAAAGGGGCAATCTTTACAAGACCCATTTTTGAACGCATTACGACGTGAACGCGTTCCGGTATCTATCTACCTAGTTAACGGTATCAAGCTTCAGGGACAAGTTGAGTCATTCGATCAGTTTGTTATTTTATTGAAGAACACTGTCAGCCAGATGGTATACAAGCACGCTATCTCTACCGTGGTGCCTGCACGTCCATTTAACGTGAGCAACCATCACAACACGCCTAACCAGGCGGCGGGTTACAATGCACAACATGACGATAGCGCTGAGTAATTTCCTGAGGAGTTCGCTTTTTGTTTGAACGCTATGAGGCGGGAGAAGCTGCAGTACTTGTCCATATCGACTTTTCAGATGAAGACAGTAGGGAAGATATTACCGAACTTCGTTTACTGGTCGAGTCGGCAGGCGCTGAAACCGTTGGCGTGATCACGGGAAGTCGTCGTTCTCCAGATAGAAAGTATTTTGTTGGTACAGGTAAAGCGGAAGAGTTGGCGGCCATGGTGGCAGCCACCGACGCGAATGTGGTGATTTTTAACCACGCCTTGAGTCCTGCACAAGAGCGTAATCTTGAGCTGATCTGTCAGTGTCGGGTCTTAGACCGTACGACGCTGATTTTGGATATTTTTGCTCAGCGCGCCAGGACCTATGAGGGTAAGTTGCAGGTGGAGCTAGCGCAATTGCGCCACATGTCGACACGCCTGATTCGTGGTTGGACGCACCTTGAAAGGCAAAAAGGTGGTATCGGCCTGCGGGGACCGGGTGAAACCCAGCTGGAAACCGACAGACGTCTGTTGCGTGGTCGTATCAAGACCATCAACAAGCGACTGGAAAAGGTCGATAAGCAGCGTGAACAGAGTCGCCGGGCGAGGCAGCGAAGCGAACTCGCGACCGTGTCCTTGGTGGGCTACACCAACGCCGGTAAGTCGACCCTATTTAACGCCTTGACCGTTTCCGAGGTTTATGCCGCCGACCAGCTGTTTGCGACACTCGATCCGACCCTGCGTAAGTTAGACTTACAAGACGGCTCGGTCATTTTGGCCGACACGGTCGGTTTCATCAGACATCTTCCCCATGATCTCGTGGCGGCGTTTAAGGCTACCCTGCAGGAAACCCGCGAAGCGGATCTTCTGCTACATGTGGTCGACAGTGCTGATGAAAACATGGGCGACAATTTTGAGCAGGTACAGTTGGTACTCAAAGAGATTGGCGCCGAAGAGATTCCACAGTTGATCGTCTGTAACAAGATAGATCTCTTGGAAGAGGTGGGCCCTAAGATCGACTATGACAGCGATGGGGTCCCAACGCGTGTGTGGGTTTCGGCCCAGCAGCGACTAGGCTTGGACTTGCTCGAGAAGGCCATCAACCAGTTGGTTGGGCGGGCTGTATTAGAGCTTACCTTGCGTATTCCGGCGACGGCCGGACATTATCTTGGTCAGTTTTATCGACTGGATGTGATACAGCAGAAAGAGTATGACGATCTGGGGAACTGTATCTTATCTGTGCGCTTATTGGAGGCCGATTGGCACCGATTAGCCAAGCAGAGCCAAGGGGAGTTGGAAACCTTTATTGTTGAAACCGCAGCAATAGAGTAGTTTTTAGTAATCTCGTTTATTTCATACACCTATGGAGTGCTAAATGGCTTGGAACGAGCCCGGTAACAAGGGTCAAGACCCTTGGGGAAACAAGAACGGCAATGACAAGGGGCCGCCAGATCTCGACGAAGTATTTAAGAATATTTCGAAGCGTTTTGGGGGTAAAGGAAATGGCGCTGGCGGCGGATTCAGCGCATTAGGTTTTATCATTGTATTAGGCATCGCCGTTGTCGTATGGGGACTATCAGGTTTCTATACGGTGAAAGAAGCCGAGAAGGGTGTGGCGCTTCGCTTTGGTAAATATATTGGCGAAGTAGAGCCTGGCCTACAGTGGAAGGCGACCTTTATCGATGAAGTCTTCCCGGTGAACGTGAGCAACGTTCGCTCAATTCCAGCCTCGGGCAGCATGCTGACCGCCGACGAGAACGTCGTGCTGGTGGAGCTGGATGTACAGTATATTGTGGTCGATCCTTATCGTTACCTGTTCAGCGCGGTCGATGCTAATTCGAGCCTGCGTGAGGCAACGGATAGCGCCCTGCGTTATGTGGTGGGCCACAACAGGATGGACGATATCCTGACCACGGGACGTGATCAGATCCGTCGCGATACCTGGGAAGAGGTTGAGCGTATCATCAAGCCCTACAATCTGGGCATCGAGATCCGCGACGTGAACTTCCTGCCGGCCCGTCCGCCGGAAGAGGTGAAAGACGCCTTCGATGACGCCATTGCCGCACAGGAAGATCAGCAGCGTTTCATCCGTGAAGCCGAAGCCTACTCTCGCGAAATCGAGCCTAAGGCCCGTGGTACGGTGCAGCGTATGGAGCAGCAGGCGAACGCTTATAAAGAGCGTGAGATCTTAGAGGCGCGCGGTAAGGTAGCTCGCTTCGAGAAGCTCTTGCCTGAATATAAGGCGGCGCCGGAAGTGACCCGCAATCGTCTCTACATCGATGCCATGTCTAAAGTCTTATCGGGTACCAACAAGGTGCTGGTGGATTCGAAGGCAGGCAACAACATGATGTATCTGCCGCTGGACAAGTTAATGGAGCAGCGTCCACAGACTAAGACGAGCAAGCCTGTCGAGGTGGACACGGTCAATGACTCAGTGAACAGCATAGTAAATAGTGTTGGCATGCCGTTAGATGGAAGGCCTTCTCGTAGCGACCGCACTCGCCAGGGGAGAAACTAATCATGGGTAGATTATCTGTTATTATTGCGGCCATCTTAGTCGCTATGGGTCTATCGTCCCTGATGGTGGTCAATGAGGGTGAACGCGCTATCGTGTCGCGCTTTGGTAAGATCATCAAAGATGAGGGCGTGACGCGCATCTATAAGCCGGGTCTGCATATCAAGTTGCCGGTGATCGATAAGATCAAGTATCTCGATTCTCGCATCCAGACAATGGATGGCGCGGCGGACCGTTTCGTTACCTCAGAGAAGAAAGACCTTATGGTCGACTCTTATGTGAAGTGGCGCATCAAGGATCACGAGAAGTACTATCTTGCGACCAACGGTGGTAACAAGGTCCAGGCCGAATCGCTACTCCAACGCAAGATCAACAACGATCTGCGTACCGAGTTTGGTCGCCGTACCATCAAGGATATCGTTTCGGGTAGCCGTGACGAGCTGCAGCAAGATGCGCTGAGAAACGCTTCTGACAGCGCGCAGGATCTGGGTATAGAAGTTGTTGACGTGCGTGTTAAGCAGATCAACCTGCCGGCCAACGTGAGCTCAAGCATCTACCAGCGTATGCGCGCCGAGCGTACCGCTGTGGCTAAGGAGCATCGCGCTCAAGGTAAGGAGCAGTCTGAAATCATTCGCGCCAAGACGGATGCCAGCGTGACCATTCAGATCGCCGAAGCCGAGCGTAAGGCGCTACAGGTACGTGGTGAGGGTGATGCCATCGCCGCTAAGATCTACGCCGATGCTTATAAGAAAGACCCAGAGTTTTTCTCTTTCCTGCGTAGCCTAGAGGCTTATCAGGCGAGCTTCGCCAATGGCTCTAATGTCATGGTGCTCGAGCCGGAAGGCGATTTCTTCAAGTACATGAAGAGTTCTGATGCTAAATAGTTCTCATTGAGGATTATTAAGATTAAAGCCCGACGAGTTCGGGCTTTTTTATTGCTAATTGTCGCAAGTTGCTAATTTAGCTTTGATTGTTATTCTCGTTTACCATTTTATTGGCTAAAATCTCCCTCGTTTCATCCCGCACTTGCTGCACATTTTCTTCTGGAATGCCCAATTTCCTAACATAGTTAACTTTGTGCTTTGTTTTACTATGATCTGCTTCTAATTTTTGGCTATAATGGGCCCCGCCTCAAATTTGACTTTTGCGCTTTGGGGTAAAACCCCAATTTCAAAAGTTTTTAAAACAAAAATTCCAACACTCTCTGGAGATAAGTGGATGAGCAATGCGCCAGTCGATACCGGACGTCGCAGATTCCTGACCGCAGCAACCGCCGTAGTGGGTGGTGCTGGTGCCGTCGCTGTAGCGGTTCCTTTTATAAAGTCATGGAATCCGAGTGCCAAAGCGAAAGCTGCAGGTGCACCGGTAGAAGTAAATATTAGTAAGTTAGAGCCGGGTCAGCTGATCCGTGTTGAATGGCGTGGAAAGCCTGTATGGGTTGTCCGCCGTACCGAAGAGATCTTAAAAGGTCTTGCTACTCACGATGATCAGTTGCGCGATCCAGCGTCTAACGAAGAGCAACAACCTGCCTATGCGCAGAACGCCGTTCGCTCAATCAAGCCTGAGTACTTTATTGCCGTTGGTCTGTGTACGCACTTAGGTTGTTCTCCAACGTATCTGCCTGATACATTCGGTGAACAGGTTGAAGGCGTCGCTTCTGGTTTCTTCTGTCCATGTCATGGTTCTAAGTTTGATATGGCTGGTCGCGTATTCCAGGGGGTTCCAGCGCCGTTGAACCTAGTTGTTCCACCTCATCAGTACATTGATGACGGCAACGTGATTATCGGTGTCGACCAGGGGGCTGCGTAATGGTTAAAAATATTATCGATTGGATTGATGCGCGCATCCCTATGACGGCTACCTACAACCGTCATGTAGGTCAATATGCGACGCCAACCAACTTCAACTTCTGGTACTTCTTTGGCTCTCTGGCCATGCTAGTACTGGTAAACCAGCTGCTGACCGGTATCTGGTTGACCATGAACTATGTACCAACCGCAGAAGGTGCCTTCGCCTCTGTCGAATACATCATGCGTGATGTTGAGTACGGCTGGCTACTTCGTTACATGCACTCAACCGGTGCATCGGCCTTCTTCGTGGTGGTTTATCTGCACATGTTCCGTGGCCTGCTCTACGGTTCTTACCAGAAGCCGCGTGAACTGCTGTGGCTGTTCGGTATGTTGATCTTCCTCGTACTGATGGCAGAAGCTTTCATGGGTTACCTGCTTCCTTGGGGACAGATGTCTTACTGGGGCGCACAGGTAATTATCTCTCTGTTTGGTGCTATCCCTGTTATCGGTGACGACCTGACACTATGGATTCGTGGTGACTTCGTTGTTTCTGGTGCGACACTGAACCGCTTCTTCGCGCTGCACGTTATCGCGCTGCCATTGGTGCTTGTGGTACTGGTGTTCCTACACCTTATCGCCCTGCACGAAGTGGGTTCTAACAACCCAGACGGTATCGAGATCAAGAAGAACAAAGATGAGAATGGCTGGCCGAAAGATGGTATCCCATTCCACCCATACTACACAGTGAAAGATATCATGGGCGTCGCTGGCTTCCTGATCGTCTTCTGCTACGTGTTGTTCTTCATGCCTGAAGGCGGTGGATATTTCCTCGAGAAGCCTAACTTCGAAGCGGCTAACCCGATGAAGACTCCTGAGCATATTGCACCAGTTTGGTACTTCACACCTTTCTACGCCATCCTACGTGCGATTCCTGACAAGCTGTTAGGGGTTGTGGGTATGGGTCTAGCGATTGCCGTACTCTTCGTTCTACCTTGGTTAGATCGTTGTAAGGTGAAGTCAATCCGCTACCGTAGCATGATTCATAAGCTGAATATTGGTCAGTTTGCCGTATCTTTCGTTATCTTAGGCTACCTGGGTGCCGTACCTGCGACGCCAACGCTGACAATTGCTGCGCGTATCTTCACTCTGACATACTTCGGTTTCTTCTTAGCACTGTGGCTATACAGTAAGAATGAGAAAACTAAGCCTGTACCAGAGAGGTTGACCCACTAATGAAAAAATTACTGATTGCATTAGTTACATTAGTACCATCTCTTGCGTTTGCTGCAGGTGGTGCCCATGTTCATCTAGAAAGTGCTAACGTCGACCTGAATGACAAAGAGTCGCTGCAACGTGGTCTGGACAGCTTCCAGCACTACTGCTCAGGCTGTCACAGCACTCAGTATCAGCGTTATAACCGTGTTGCCGAAGACCTAGGTATTTCAGTGGACGATATGCGTAACAAGTATATGTTCAATGCCGATGCCAAGGTGGGCGACCTGATGGAAAATGCCATTCCTGAAGTCGACGCGGCTAAGTGGTTCGGTGCTGCGCCACCGGATCTGACGCTGGTTGCACGTGTACGTGGCGAAGACTGGATCTACACCTACCTGAAGAGTTTCTACCAAGATGAGACTCGTCCATTTGGTGTAAACAACACAGTCTTCCCTTCAGTGGCTATGCCGCACGTACTGCAAGAGCTGCAAGGTCTGCAGGTTAAGCAAGAAGACGGTAGCTTAGTGGCTACTGGCGGAAAGCTGACTGCCGAAGAATATGATCAAGTCGTTCGTGACATCACAGGCTTCCTGGTTTACTCAGGCGAGCCGGTCAAACTTGAGCGTGAAAGCTTAGGTTGGTGGGTAATGGGCTTCCTGTTTATTTTCTTTATTGTGGCCTACCTCTTGAAGAAAGAGTACTGGAAAGATGTACACTAACCCCCGTTAGAGGTTAGAATATATTATCCGCATATTATAAACGGGGGGCTCTGCCCCTCGTTTGTTTTTGCTTTTTTAGCTTTCATATTTTAAATCTTGGAGGGTATCAATGGCTGTTGCTGCCAATAAACGCTCAATCATGACCCTGTTTTCAGGCGCCGACGATCTCTATAGCCATCAAGTCCGTATCGTCTTGGCGGAAAAGGGAGTGACTGTCGATGTTCTGCAGGTGGATCCTAGTGATATGCCTGAAGATCTTATTGAGCTAAACCCATACAACACAGTGCCAACTTTAGTTGACCGTGAGTTGGTGCTTTATAACTCACGCATCATCATGGAATACTTAGATGAGCGTTTCCCGCATCCTCCGCTGATGCCTGTCTACCCGGTTTCTCGCGGTCAGACTCGTCTGATGATGCACCGTATCGAAAACGATTGGTACAGCCTGGTGGATCGTATCCGCAAGGGTGACCGTGCCGATGAGGCGCGTAAAGAGCTGCAGGAAAGCCTGACCGCTATCGCACCTATCTTCAACGAGATGCCATACTTCATGGCCGAAGAGTTTGGCCTGGCCGACTGCTACCTGGGCCCACTGTTGTGGCGTCTACCTGTACTGGGCATCGAGCTGGACAGCCGTACCGCCAAGGAAGTTAAAGCCTATATGACACGTCTATTCGATCGTGAATCATTCAAGGCATCTTTGACCGAGGCAGAGCGCGAAATGCGCATGGGTATCTAAGATGAAACCTATGACCCCTAACCGTCCTTACCTGTTACAGGCCTATTACGACTGGCTCATGGATAACGAGCTGACCCCCCATGTGGTGGTCGATGCTTACGTGCCCGGTACTCAAGTACCGCAGCAGTATGTGAAAGATGGACAGATAGTGCTTAATATTACCGCCAGCGCCGTGGGTAATTTGCAGATAGGTCATGATTTCATCGAGTTTAATGCCCGCTTCGGTGGTGTGCCGCAGCAAGTGGTACTGCCTATGGCCTCGATCGTCGCCATCTACGCCAGAGAAAATGGCGCAGGAACCGTGTTCGATCAGGAAGAAGCCTATCAGCTAGAGGCCGACGCCAGCGACTTGGGGCTCTCCGTAGTCGATGAGACTAAGAGCGAAGAGCCTGTTGCTGCCGAGCCTTCCGCCGAGCAGGAAAAGCCGAAACGCCGTGGTCATCTCACCCTGGTGAAGTAAGCGGCTATTCTGCATTAGACGCATAGGCGACATAACGACATAAAAAACCAGCTTAGGCTGGTTTTTTTGTGCCTGTAAAAGTACTACACCTGAGTTATGCCTAAGCTATGCCTATGGTATGAGTAGGGAAGAGGCCGGGGCAGGAAATGAGGCAGCGAGTCTAGCGTGGTATGCGCCAGGCGTCAGTAGAATGGATGATCCTGTCTGGACTCTGTGTTAGCATCTGCGCCAGAAAATGTGGCGTAACTCACACCCAATTCATACGAGCAATTTATCCATGATCCTGATGATCGACAATTATGACTCCTTTACCTTCAACCTGGTGCAGTATTTTCAGCAGCTGGGGGAGGAGATTGTCGTCAGGCGCAATGATGAACTGAGCCTCGAGGAGATTAAGGCGCTTGCACCAAGCAGACTGGTGATCTCCCCCGGCCCATGCTCACCCAACGAGGCGGGTATCTCGCTGGCGGCGATAGAGGCCTTTGCCGGTAAACTGCCCATATTGGGGGTCTGTCTCGGCCATCAGGCGATCGCTCAGGTCTTCGGCGCCGAGGTGGTGCGGGCCAAGCGAGTGATGCACGGCAAGACAAGTGCCATCGCTCACACAGGCGTAGGCCTGTTTACCGGGCTGAATCAGCCCTTAACCGTTACCCGTTATCACTCACTCTTGGTTGAGCAGCTGCCCGATGACTTTATTCTGGATGCCTGGTTCGACGACCCCGTCCACGGCCGCGAGATCATGGCCATGAGTCGACCCGAATTAGGCCTGTTCGGCGTGCAGTTTCACCCAGAATCTATCCTGACCGAGCAGGGACTTGAGCTGCTGGCAAACTTCGTTAAGCAGACCATCTAGGGCCTGTTGACCTTTTGAGCACAAATTTTGTTCTAATCAAGCCGCTAAACCAGAGTCTTAGCCTGATGATGCCAGCGACAATGGTTAACCATTAGGTCTATTCTTTTTCAAACTGTTACAAGTTTTATCCCGACCTTATCCCCGTCCCTCAGCCATTTTGTGATATAAAAGGCAGCAAAATAGCAAGGTTGGGGCTTTGCCCTGACGATATAAATCATAAGGAAGGACGATGACGGGCGCGTTTCGTGGATTTGGTCTCAGCATTTTGACCCTCACCATCTTGGGGGGCTGTGCAGCCACCCCTTCAACCGATACTCAACAGACTCAGGCGAACATTCAGGCAAGCACTCAGGTGGCGTTAGCGACGCCGCCAAGTGTCGATCAGGCCCTGACACTCAAGCAGATTATGGCTAACCCCGATTGGATGGGTATCTTGGCTAAGGGCGAATATTGGAGCGACGACAGCCAGTCGGTCTACTTTGCGCGCCAGGCGCATCAATCACCGCTGCTCGACTATTACCAACAGCCACTTGCTTCGGGTGAGGCCGCCAAGTTAGCGCTGGATGCCCTGTATCAGGCGGATCAACAGTATGGTGTGATGGACCTGACTCGCAGCCGCAAGGCTTATATTTATCAAGGCAACTTGTTCGTTAAAGATCTACTCAGTGGCAAGGTGTCTCAATTGACCCGTCAAAACACTAAGGTGGACGGGGTGCGTTTCCTCACCAATGGCGATATCGCCTACTGGCAGGGCGAGCAGATATTTCGCATTCATGGTGACACAGGACTGTATGAACAGATCGCTAACATCAAGATGGCCAAGCAGCCCAAAGGGGTCGAGGCGCCTAGCAGCTATATCGCCAAGCAGCAGCATAGACTGATTGAATATGTTGCCCTCAAGCAGACTCAGGCGAAAGAGAAAGAGCAATATCAGGCGGAGCTGGCCAAGCAAGATCCTACCATGACGGCCAAGACCTGGTATCTGGGTGACGAGGAAACGGTTTCCCAGATGAGCCTGTCACCGGACGGTCGCTATCTGCTGCTGTCATTGGTGGACAAGAATTACAGCTGGCGCGCCGAGCATGACATCATGCCTAATTACCTGGGCAGCCAGGGTTATGTGGATGCCGTACCGGCTAGAGCGCGTGTCGCCGAAGATAAATTTCCCGGCGAACGTCTGGTGCTGCTGGATCTAGAACAACATGAGAAACGTGACATTACCATCGAAGGGCTCACTGGGTTCGATGAAGACGTTCTGGCCTCGGTGAAGGCTGAAAATGCCAAGGCCAAGGGCGAGACCTATAAGAGTGAGAAGGCGCCGCGTAAGGTGCAGCTGATGCAGGACTGGGGCTGGACCCAGAGCGCCATGCAGTGGCAGGCTAAGGACAACAAGGTCGCCATCATGCTCGAAGCGGTCGACAATAAGGACAGATGGATCGCGACCCTTAACCTCAAATCGGGTTCACTCAAGACCCAGCATAGACTGCACGATGATGCCTGGGTGAACTACAACTTTAACCAGTTTGGCTGGTTGCCAGAGAGCGATACCCTCTATTACCTCTCGGAAGAGACAGGTTATTCGCACCTCTACCTCAAGGCCAACGGCGCCAAGCCACAGGCCCTGACTCAGGGTAAGTATGTAGTCAGCGACATCACCCTAGGCCCTAAGGCCGAGTACATCTACTACAAGGCCAACAAAGACCATCCGGGCATCGACAACGTCTATCGTGTCAAAATCGCCGACGGTCAGAGCGAGCAGCTCACCCTGTGGGATGGCCAGCTGGATTACAGCCTGAGCCCAGACGGTAGTAAGCTGCTGCTCAAGGCCTCTCGTCGTACTCAGCCGAGCGAACTCTACGTGCAGGCGATAGGCGGTGAACTCAAGCAGCTGACCCACTACACCTCTGATGCCTTCAAGCAATATCCTTGGCAGGCTCCTGAGGTGGTTAGAGTACCGTCTAGCCACGGTGCTGGTGATGTCTATGCCAGGGTTTATCTGCCACAGGGCTTCGATAAGACGCGCAGCGATAAGTACCCAGCGGTGATCTTTAACCATGGTGCCGGCTATCTGCAGAATGCCCACTATGGTTTCTCAGGTTACTTCCGCGAATTTATGTTCCACAACCTGTTGACTCAAAAGGGCTATGTTGTGATGGACATGGACTATCGTGGTTCTAAAGGTTATGGTCGCGATTGGCGCACGGCGATCTATCGCAACATGGGTCATCCAGAAGTGGAAGATCTGAAGGATGGCGTCAGCTGGATGGTAGCTAATACTCATGTGGATCTTAAGCGTGTGGGCACCTATGGCGGTTCTTATGGTGGCTTCCTCACCTTCATGGCGCTATTTACTGAGCCAGAGCTGTTCCAGGCCGGCGCCGCGCTACGTCCTGTGAGCGACTGGGCTCACTACAACGCGCCTTATACCTCTAACATACTCAACACGCCAGATGTGGACGCCATCGCCTATGAGCGTAGCTCGCCTATCGAACACGCTCAGGGGCTGCAGAAGCCGCTGTTGGTGATGAGTGGCGTGCTGGACGATAATGTCTTCTTCCAGGACAGCGTACGTCTGGTGCAGCGCCTGATTGAGCTGGAGAAGCCGATGTTCGAGACCGCCATCTATCCGGTCGAGCCTCACGGTTTCCGTCAGCCGTCGAGCTGGCTTGATGAATACCGCCGTATCTTCAAGTTGTTCGAGCAAGAGCTGAAATAACGACAAGGGCCTCAATAGAGGCCCTTTTTATTGTCATTCTAAAACCACCTCCTATGGAGGTGGTGAACGTCCGATTTAGGCTATGCCTGAAGGTTGCTCATGCTAAATACTGACTTTGTTTGTAACCAGCAAATAAAGAGAGGTAAATAGCATGAGCAGATACGAGTCAGCGTCGCATGTTTTCTACAGGTGCCAATATCACATAGTTTGGACTCCAAAGTATAGATATAGGATCCTAAAAGGGAACGTGGGGAAAGAGGTTCAT